>JAKALI010000129.1 GCA_021813195.1 Pseudomonadota bacterium | reverse complement strand
CGAAGACGAGGCTGACATCCTTGCAGCGAGAGGGATCCGATAGCAGGCAGACGGACACCAGAAGTTCGACCATGGGCACCCCGCGTCAGTTGTGGTCCCGTTCCCGGTGACCGGCTGAAATGGTGGCCGCCTTCCCTCTGGCTTTTCTCGTTGAATAGGAACGATACGCTTCGCCTATCTTTTGCGCAAGATTAGAATATGAACCGTGGTTGGCGGATAATTAATCGGAATTTTTCGCTGCTGCGAAATGGATTGCATTTCCCTCATTTCGCGCGCACTTTTTGCGCCAATCGCGGCGTGAGATGCGCAATCAGCGGATACTCATGCAGGTGAGACTGTCTATCTTCTGTGCAAACTGAACAGCGATTTCGACCTGCCCGGACTGCGAATCAGAGCGTCCGCAGGAAGGCGATCAAGTGCGCGCGCTCGTCGTCCGTGAGTTCAAGATCGCGAACGAGGTTCGTCGCCAATGACGGGCGTGCGATGATGCCCCCTGCATAGTGCCCGATCACGTCTTGGAGCGTGGCGAGTGAGCCATCGTGCATATAGGGCGCCGTGCGCGCCACATCGCGGAGGCCGGGTGTCTTGAAGTGTGGCACTCCAGCGCGTCCGCCAGGCAGAGCGCCGCGACCCAAATCCGCATTAGCGGCCGCGACAGGCAAACCAATGTCGTGAAAGTCGTCGTCGGTGAAGCGCCATCCGCCATGGCAGGCAACACAACCGCCTTTGCCAACAAAGATCCGAAGCCCGGCCAATTCTTCGGCGGTTAGAGCCACATCGTAACCTTCGACCCAACGATCAAACCG
Source organism: Pseudomonadota bacterium (assembly GCA_021813195.1). The sequence goes on along the minus strand of JAKALI010000129.1, from coordinate 8,277 downwards.
GGTTGGCGGCGATACGAGTGTGCGCACATATGCGGCAAGTGCTGCGCGGATCGTTTCGGAGGTGATTGGATCAGGTCCCGGAAATGCCGCAACAAAGCGCGCGCGCATGTCTGCATCCGATGCGAAACGCCGCGCCACCGCGTCGACGTCTGCGGCCATTTCCGCACGCGACAACAGGGGGCGCAGCGCCTGCTCTTCGAGCGAACCCGCCCGTCCATCCCAATCGAAACGACTGGCAAATGCCAGATTCCACAAATGCGGCGTGTTGCGCTTGAGCAGCTCACCATTAAGACCAACAGGTCGAATGAGCCCATCGGTGAACCCGAGCTCCTGTCGATGACAAGACGCACACGCGCGCGTCCCCGGGCCGGACAGACGGGCGTCCTCGAACAAGGTCCTCCCGAGAGCGATGCGCGCGGTCGCTATGTGATCGAGGGTCGCAGGTGGAGGCAAATTCGGGCGGGCGAAAATCGACCGCCAGATCGCATCCCGCGCCAGAAACTGCGGTCCCGCATCGGAGTTGGCCGAGGTTAGCGCAGCAACGTCACCGCCGACGGCGGCCACCACCGCGCAAGCCAAAACGGCCAGAGCTGACCCCAGTGCGACGGCAATCATTTGCGCCCCTGCTCGCATAACGCCAAATCCTGCCTTTTCCGCCCCACCAGCTCTGAAACCCGCCTCGCACACCCGATCTGGGGATAGTGGGGACAGAACCCGCCCGCCACCCCTTGGCAGAGGCGAATCATCCCATCACTGGCCCCACTAAGCGTCAAAGTGCGTGTCGGGTGTTTAACGATGCGTCGTGTGACCTGATACGCTTAGCCCGCGAGCCACTTGGGCCATTTGTGGAGGGGAATCATCATGTTGCGCAAGCTTTCTCGTCAGTCCGCGCAAGCCCGGCCGCTGCCGTTGACCGCTTCTCTCCTGTCGGCCCTCCTGTGTTCAGCTTGCGCACAGACAGGGGAAGGCCTGACATCTCTCGACCTCGCCAACTCCGCAGCCTTAACCCCCGTGGACACTGCGGCACTTCCCGCTTCGGCACCTCCCCCCGCTCCGCCTTCTGAAATTTCTGCACGGCCGCAGACGGCGACCGTAATCCGAGAAGCACGCAGCTTGCGGGGCATGGGCCGCAAAGCCGAGGCGCTGGCGTTGCTCGACAAGGCTGCCGGTGCCGACACGGAACCGGCACTTATCGCAGAGCGCGGCCTTCTGGCGTTGGAAATTGGACAGATCGACAAGGCCGAGCGGCTGTTGGCCAAAGCCCAGGATCCCAAAGCACCGAATTGGCGCTTGCAATCGGCGTACGGCGCCGCATTGTCGGCCGCCGGCAAGCAAACCGAGGCGCAAGCCCAATTTGCCAAAGCCCTGGCTCAGGCCCCCGAGGCGCCATCCGTCCTCAACAATCTGGCCCTCAGCTACGCGCTCGAAGGCAAGCAAGCCGAGGCTGAGCGAGTGTTGCGGCAGGCCGCCGCCCATGCCGCCGAACCTCAGGCCAAACAGAACCTCGCCCTGATCTTGGGGCTCAATGGCAAGGTCGAGGAGGCTGCCAAGATTGCCCAGTCCACGTTGCCGCCTGAAACTGCCAAATCGAACATCGCCTATTTCAAGACGCTTCAGTCGGCTCAGACCGCTGTCTCGCCGGCGGAGTCGGGCAGCACGGCTGGCGCGTTCCGGGCTGCGAGCGCCTCAGCATCAAGCGAGCGGCCCATCATGAGCCTCGGCATGCCCGAATAGCGCTCGAAGCGCGCCATTGACATGGCTGAACCGTGGACCATAAGCAGCGCCCTATCACGGGCGCGGCGTCACGTCGGGTTGCGAATGCTCGTCATCTTCGCCCAGAGCCGCTTCATAGACTTCCTTGGCAGAAGTGGCATTGAGGGCCGCAATACCCAATCCGACGATGATATCCGGCCAAATGGACAACGTTGCGGCCGTGGCGACACCGGCCGCTATGATGGCCAAGTTGGCCAGCACGTCATTGCGCGCCGAAAGAAACGCCGCCTTGGAGAGGCTGCCACCGTGAGATTGCACACGCTCGAGCATCAGCGCGCACACCGCGTTGACCACCAGCGCGCCCAATCCGGTGAGCGTGAGTGAGGCCGGATCTGGGGCGACAGGCGAACCCATCTTCTCCCACACGGTCCATAGCGCAGCGAGACCCGGCACCAAGATCAAAAGAGACAAGAGCAGCCCGACCACGCGCCGGCGTGCAGCGCTCCAGCCAAGCGCGACGAGCACCAAGACATTGACCGCCGCGTCCTCGAGAAAATCGATGCTGTCGGCAAATAGCGACACCGAGGCAATTGCGACGGCCACGCCGAATTCGACGAAAAAGTACGCGAAATTGAGGAGCGCGACGACCAGAACGGTCCTGCCGAGGGTCGTCTCGGGAACGCGCGGTATGGGCCGGACCATGAGTGTTGTTGCGCGGGCGTGGATCAGAAGGGGAAATCCTGGCGCTCGCTATAGGCAGGTTCGCCGCCAGACGCAATTGCAGCGAACCAACTCTTCGTGGAGACGGATGAGGACGCCAAAGCTCTCTCCACTCTCCAAGTCAGGCCACCGCCGCTCTCCGCTAGACCGGACCTTCAAACCTCAAGCACAGCGGCAGCCTTATCCGCCCGCCAGCCGTGTGGGCCTTAAGGCGAGGACAGCGTGGGCGTTGCCCCGCCAACGGCCGGGGCGGCGGGCGGGCCCGAACCTCCCGTTTCCTTCGTGGTGCCGGTGTATTCACCCCACGATTTCGAACGCCGCTCCGACGAGCGCGGTGTCTCCTCCTGAGCCACCTGGAGATCGCGCGAATTGGCGACTGTCAGCGCGAGGTTGCGCTGCGTCGCGCACCCAAAGTCATTGTGCGGCAACCGCTCGCGGTTCTCACCCAGATCGCTCGACCAATTGCGGCATTCAGGCGGCACCGCGACCGGCTTGTCGTAGGCGAGCCGCACCGCCGGTCCGAAGCGCGACGTGGCACCCTGACGCTGGATGATCACGGCATCCGGATCGACCCCCGCTTCGCGTATGATGCTTTCCACCTCGCGTAAGGAGCGCGATGTCATGAGATGGCCCGACGCACTACGTGGAGCCGCCACAGACAATCGGCCGTTTGATTCTTTCTTGTAGCGATCGACGAATCGCCAGACGTCGGCTCGTTGCCCCTCGCTCAGACCGCCGCCGCCGGGGGGAACCTCGACAAGCAAGGCTTCGGTGTGGGCCATGTAGCCGATGGCGTGGCGCTTGTCAGGTTCGCTCAAATCGACCGCAGTGTAATCGTCGAGCCGCGTGCAGCCAGCAACGGCGACGCAAGCCGTCACGATGGCGCCCAGCTTGAGCGCGCCACGACTGATCCGCGAGATCCGGTTGCTGCGTTCGTGCGCTGCGATCCTCATCCCTTCACTCCCGGGTATTCGATAATGTAGCCGTAGTCGCCGCGATAGCGATGGTTGGCGGGATCGCCGCCCGTGCCGTAGATGCGATTGATGTGGCCGAAGAATAGCTCTTTGAGTTCACTTTGCGGGGCGAACCCGTCGACGGGCTTGGCGAGTTCACCCGGTTGAGCGTGCGTCGCGATATAGGGCGTCACGAGAATCACGAGCTCCGTTTCACGCTTGCGGTAATCGTTGGAACGGAACAGAGCGCCAAGTACGGGCAGATTTTTGAGCGCGGGTACCCCTTCCACACTTTGACGCGTCTCATCCGAGAGCAGACCCGCCATGGCGAGCGTCGCCCCGCTTGGCATCTCCAGCGTCGTTTCTGCGCGTCTCACTTTCAGACCCGGCAGCGTAATTGAGGCCAGCGTGATCGCACCTTCGGTCGTAATTTCGCTCACCTCCGCCGAAATGGTGAGTGAGATGCGCCCCTCGGTCATGACGACGGGCTTGAAGGAAACGTTGACGCCGAACTGCTTCCATTCGACCGAAATCGTATTCTCGTTCTGCGCCACGGGAATGGGGAACTCACCGCCCGCGAGGAATTTCGCCGTCTCCCCCGACATGGCCGTCAACGTCGGCTCGGCGAGTGTGCGCAGCACGCCAGAGCGTTCCAACGCCTGGATCATGGCCGTGACGCTGTCGGACCCCGACTGCCACGAGGGTTGGAAGGCCGATCCAGCCGCAACAACCGGCGGCACCGCGGGCGCAACCGCGGCTGCGGCGGGGACAAGTGGGCTTGTGACGGGGAAGGCGTTCTGGATGACTTTGGTGAAGGTGAAGTTGCCCGCGCCGACCACAGCCCCCGGCAGATCAACGCCGATGCGCCGCATCCCATCGCGGTGCATCTCCGCGACCTGAACCTTAAGTAGCACCTGCTCTTTCGCATCGCTGGCTAAGAGATTGACCACCTTGTCGCGCGATTTGACCAAATGACCGGCCAATTCTGCGGCACGGTTGGCGTCGGCTGGGCTGGCGACAGACCCCGCGAGCACAACGGTGTCGCCCATCATCTCCGCGCGTATACGGGAACCCGGCAAGAGCCGCTGCAGACTGTCGTTGAGCGCGGTCAGATCGCGCACGACGGTGATTTCCAGAACGGCGAGTTTGCGTCCGTCCGGAGCAATCAGGAATGCGTTGGCCTCGCCAACGGTTTTAGCCAGCAAATAGACCTGCCGCGAGGTCTGTACGACCGCATCCACCACATCGGGATTGGAGACAAGAATGTTCTGGATGTCATCCGGCGCATCGACGAGTACGGATTTGTCGAGACCGATCGTAATCTTTCGCACTGCCCCGCTATGGTCGTGATCGAGGACGATCTGCGAGCGGTGAACGGGATCAAACCCGGCCCCTGATCGTGCGGTCTGCGCCAAAGCGAGGGTGGTCGTCGCGTCACAAACAAATCCCGAAGTGATGATGGCGGCAGCAGCAGCGACACCGCGCGCGAAGGCCATCCCACCCCCGATGAACTTCCCCATATCGCTCTCACGCACTGTCTGTTGGACAGATGCGGTCCCTTGAACGCACGATTTTTCTGGATTCAACGCGGACGCGAGACTTCACAAGCAACACGTCACAAAAACAGACCACGCAACACCGACGGCCCGTTGGGCAGTAGGCAGGGGCCGCCTTCGCACGAAACGCGCGAAAGCCGCTGTCCCGTGAGGCAAGGGCTCACACCTTGGCCCATGCATTCGCGGCGAGAACAAACTTGTGTCGGAAATTCGAGGATCGCGCCACCGAGACGACCGCGCCGCTGTTGCAGGAGATGCTCAGTTCCACATCTTGCCCACAGCTTATGCTTGGGCCGCGAGGAGCCGGAGCATCACTTGAACGGTCGTCACATCGATAGATTCTGCTGCGCCATCATATTGTTACGCTTCGTGACGACGCAGTCGGATGATGGCAGAATTGAAATCCGCTGGCCTCGAGGCGAATGTGTGAATATGCCGTCTTGGCACGCATCGTCTGGCTCAGCTGCTCACGCGCAGCTTGGCGATTTCCCGCCCGATCGTCTGAAACGCCTGGATGAGTGCGGCTTCGTCAGCCGCGATATAGGCGCGATCTGGATTCGTCGCACAATTGCGCAGCAGCGTGAGGCCCGTACTGGAAATTTCGTCACCGAAGGCGACCGTGTAAACGGTGATGCCCTGTGCCTTGGCGTTCGTGCACGCCGCCAGAGTCTTCGCGTTGAGCGCATTCATATAGCCGTTTTGGGTATAGGTTGTGCCCAGTCTGTTCTGCGACCCATACCCATACGCGCCGTAAACGGAGCGGTTATGCTGGCTCTTGGCGCCCAAGAAGTTGTCGCCGTCCGTCATAACGATGAGGAACTTGCGATTGTCAGGCGCATTGTAGGCGCGTGCCCGGGTGAAGGGCGCGCCCGGCGAGAGAAGTCGCCAAGCCCACATCGTGCCTTCGGAAATGTTGGTATTGCCGTTCGCCACAAGTGCGTCGATCGCGTCTTCCACGTCGCGCTTGATTTCGGTCAGATCGAGGATGGGCGGCGTGGTGCAGGCGGCGTGAGGGCCGGATGCGGAGCCCTGGAAGGTGCTTGGAGAGGCACCCTGATACTTGCAGGCCCGGCGCTGTGCGTCCACCACGCCGATTGGTACGGGTGCCCAGGTTCGGCATGACCGCACACCGCCGACGGTGCGCCAAGCAACGCATTGCTGCGCCGGGGGGGGGCATGTACCGCCGAAATCGGTCAGGTAATTGTTCGGATAGCCGCTCGCATCGCCACCTGAGGCTGAGTAACCCGCGTTGGTGGCATTTTCGTCGTTGGGCTCATCGGGCGCAAACATCGGAACAAACATGGTGTTGATGTTGCCCGGATCGGGTGGCGTGTCGAGTGTATCGAAGGGAGCCGGACGCGCCTCGACACAGCCGCGCCAGTTTTGGTTCATTTGACTGAGAATGTCGAAACGCGAGGCGTTGCCTGTGAAGAGTGGGAAGGGCAGGTCGGACTCGCGATCCTGATAAATCCAGCCTTGACTACGCATGCTCGAGCCGACGTTCACACTGGCGGCAAAAGGCACAATACCAACGCGAACATCGTCGGTCCCTTCTGCGCCAGCAAATACGATATTGACCAGATCGCGCGCAGCATCCTTCAAGGCGTTAATTGGGGAGCCGGCCATAGAGCCCGAATTATCGAGCGCCATCGCTACTTCGAGAGTTCCACTGCCTTTGACAACGGTCGTGCGCGCGCTGATGTTCAAGGACTCGCGACGATGTTCTTCTTTGACGTTGGCGCGCATCAGCGTCATGGCCAAATCGTTTTGCGACCAAGCCCTGACGGTTCCCGCTGCCGCATCGAGCTCGATTTCGATCTGCGCGGTCGAACCCTCGCCCATGTTCTCGCGGAAAAAGGCTTCAGCGACGGCCGGGCCCGTTTCGTCCTGATCGGGCAAACCTAACCGGTGCGAGGCTGCCAGGGCGGCGGCATCGATGGCGTGCTGCTGGCGCAGGCTCTCGTGCGTAGCACGCGTGTAATCGATGGCGATGGCTGTCGCGAGCAACAGAACGGCGAAAAGAATTCCGAATACGACAGAGGTTACGCCCCGTTCGTCGCGCCACAGCGTGGGCGATTGGCACCCATCAGGCGAAGAGGTTTTGCTGGTGCGCGCGGCTCGCTGACACCCAGGACGCATTCTGCCGCCTCCGTTAACGACTACTTTCCGAAAGCTAGCGAATTTGTCCTTAAGACCTCTAAATCGTTTGCGCGCAATTTGACTAAACTCTGTTACATGGGCCGCCGATCCCAAGCGGAGCTTCCCGAGTTCCGCCGCTTGCACGCCAAGGTGTGGCAAGCGCACGTGGCCTCGAACCGAGATTGCCAACGACGTTCATGACCCTAGCCCTCAGAACTTCCTTAGCGCGTCCGATCGCCAGCGCCTTCATGCGGGCTGTCGTCACGCCCATTCGCGCCTTCCGACGCGCTTACCTCCCCCTATTAATGATCTATTTTGCCTATGGCGCCCTCGGTCTGGTGGCGGTTGCCGATAGCTTCTGGGTCAAGAAGGAACTCACACTTTCGCCCGTCGCGCTCGCACAACTGGGTGTCTGGCTCACCCTGCCGTGGGCCATCAAAATGGTGTTCGGCGAACTCGTCGATACTGTCGCGCTGCTGGGCTCGCGCCGCCGCGCATGGGTGTTTCTCGGCGCTTCGATGATCGCCGCGGGACTGCTGATGCTCGCCGGAGCCGCGGGAGGCTGGCTCACATTCGCGCGGCCCGAGGCGATCTACATTGCAGCCCAACTCCTCACGGTTCTTGGGGTCGTGTTGCAGGACGTCGTCGCCGACGCCATGAGCACGGAAGTCGTCCCACGTCGGGAGCCCGACGGAACCCTGCGGCGGAAGGAAGACATAGACCGCGACCTCGGCATGGTGCAGATCCTGGGCCGCTTGGCCTTATCCCTCGGCGCGTTTTCTGTTGCCGGGCTGGCGGGCTGGCTTGCCGCCCGATTCACTTACGAAACCGTGTTCCTGATTGGCCTCATCATACCGCTCATATCGGCCTCGGGGGCCGCGTTTGTGAAACTTGAGACCGGCGAGACCCGTCCCACGGACTGGCGTATCCTGGGCGGCGGATTAGCATTCGGCGTCACCATTTTGCTGTTGTCGCTGCTTAATGTGCCCCATGCGCAGGAGCTGACCTTTGTCGTCTCGATGGGCGTCGTCATTGCGATGCTGGCTCGCGTGACGGCGGATATCGACGTCGAAACGCGTCAGCGCATTCTCTACGCGGCGCTGATCATCTTTTTCTTTCGCGCCACGCCCGGGGTTGGCGAGGGCTATCGCTGGTTTACGATCGACGTTCTGGGCTTCGACGAAACCTTCTTTGGC
>JAKALI010000128.1 GCA_021813195.1 Pseudomonadota bacterium | reverse complement strand
ATAGATCGCGACCTTGGCCTTGTCGCCGCTGATGAGCTTGACGACCTGCTCGGCATCCGCCTTGGTCGCCTTGTGTGCGGGTCCCTGCTGGGCGTGCGCCCCCATGGACAGGGCCGCAATCGTCAAGGCGGCAGCCATCAATTTCAGTTTCATGAACGCCCCCATTTGGCGCAACAGCGCGCCGAACGCTCAGTAACGCCATGAAAGCGGGCGAATCCGAGGCATGCCGGGCGGCGCTGCTCGCCACCCTGCGCAACCGGTTCAGTGCGATAGTGCTAGCCGCGCGCGGCTTCCGCCAAGGCGCCAAACACTGCGAAGACCAGCGGCTTGCGTTCGAGATTATAGATCTCGGCTTCGCGCGCGGCGCGATTGACGCTCTCCCAGGCCTCGGCCACGCGCGCCATCTGCGGCAAGGGGCGTCCCGCCAAGCGTTCCGACAGCCAGCCGTTCACCAAGTCCATGAAGGATTCCAGGATACGCGGGTCACTGCCGCCGAGCGCCTCACCCAACGTATGCAGCGCGCGCGGATCGGGATTGGGCAATTGCGCGATCAGGTCGAGCACCTGCTGGCGCAAGGCAAGCGTCGACCCATCGATCAGCGCCAGCGCACGGGCAACGCTGCCATCGGCGGCCGCGGCCGCTTCCCGCACATCGTCATCGTCGGCGTGACGTCCGGTCGCCGCAGCGACCGCACGCGCCACGTCATCGTCCGCGAGCGGTCGCAACAGCAGACGGCGGCAACGCGAGCGGATGGTCGGCAGTTCGCGCCCCGGCGCATGGCTCACCAGCAGCAGCAGGGCGCGCTCCGGCGGCTCTTCCAGCACCTTGAGCAGCGCATTGGCGCCCTCGCGCGCGAGATCGTCGACCGCATCGACAATCGCGATACGCCAGCCGCCCTCGCCCGCTGTCGAGCCGAAGAACGACACCGTGCGCCGCACGTCATCCACCCGGATCACGGTATAGAGCTTGCCGGTCTGTTCATTGATGACGCGCTCAAGCGTGAGCAGGTCACCTTGCGCGCGGGCGGCGATACGGCGCGCGACTGGATGATCGGGTTCGACCGTAAGCGTGTCCGCCTGCTGCACCTCGGCCGCGCGCGGATCGGGATGCGCCAGCACAAAACGGGCGAAGCGATAGGCGAGCGTCGCCTTGCCGATGCCGGGCTCACCGCCGATCAGCCAGGCATGCGGCACCCGCCCGCTCTTGTAGGCCGCGAGCAAAGCCTGCTCGGCCTCGGCGTGGCCGAACAGCACGCTGGTTTCGCGCGGCGATACGGTGGCTTCGCCGTCTTCGCTCACGGCGCAGCTCCTTCCGCGGCGTCTTGTTCGGACTCTGACGTCAGCGCGCGCTCCGGATGCAGGCGATGCTCGACGATTTCCCAGATGCGTCCCGACACCACTTCGCGCGGCGGGCGGCCGTCGATCACCTGGATGCGGCGCGGCTCGTCGTCCGCCAAGGTGCGATAGGCGCGGCGCAGATCCTCATGGAATTCGAGCGATTCCGCTTCGAAACGATCGGTCTCTTCGCTGCCGCGCCGGCGCGTGGCCCGCGCCAGACCCACGCTCGCCGGCACATCCAGGAAGAACGTGAGATCGGGCATGGCGGCGCCGACCGTGACCCGTTCGAGGCTGCGGATCAGCTTCATGTCGACCTTGCCCAGCATGCCCTGATAGGCGCGGGTGGAATCGATGAAGCGGTCGCAGATCACCCATTTGCCCTCGAGCAGCGCCGGCCGGATAACGGTACGCACATGGTCGTCGCGCGCGGCGGCAAACAGGATCGCCTCGGTCTCGGTGCCGAGCGGCTTGGCGATGCCGGACAGCAGGATGTGACGGATCACTTCGGCTCCGGGCGAGCCACCCGGCTCGCGCGTGAGCACGACATCGAGCCCGAGGTCTCTCAGGCGCTCGGCCAACAGCGACGCATGGGTGGACTTGCCACTACCCTCGCCGCCTTCGAATGTGATGAAACGTCCGCGCATTCAATTCGGTCTCGGCCTCCCGCCCAATGCCGGGGAGAGGCGGTTCATGATCATAATCGCTCGGCCCCGGCGCGAAACAACGCGATCACCAGTTCGGTCACAGCATCGAAGGCGCGCTGCGTCAGATTGCCCTTGCCGACCGAGGCGGCCGCATGCAGCGGCATTTGCAGCACCACATTATCATTACGCCAGACCTTGACCTGGCCGATGGGCTCACCCGCCTTGACCGGCGCCGGCACCGGCCCTGAATAGACGATGCGTGCGATCAGCCGGTCGCCGCCGGCCTTCTGCACCATCACGCGCACCGGCGCGGAAGCCTGCAAGGGCACGTGGCCGACGGCGCCGCCATAGACTTTGGCGCTGCCGAGCGTCTGCCCCTTGGAGAACAGGATGCGCGCCTCGAAATTCCGGAAGCCCCATTCCAAGAGCTTCTTGGCATCGTCGGCCCGCGCCTTGGCATCCTTCTCGCCATTGACCACCACGATCAGCCGCAAGCCGTTCTGCACCGCCGAGCCGACCAGACCGTAGCCCGCCTCCTTGGTGAAGCCGGTCTTCAGCCCGTCGGCGCCGATGTCCATGGCGAGCAGCGGGTTACGGTTGAACTGGCGGATCTTGTTCCAGGTGAATTCCTTCTGGCCGAACAGCTTGTAGAATTCCGGATAGGTGAGAATGATGCGACGCGCGAGCATGCCGAGCTCGCGGGTGGTGACCTTCTCGCCCGGATCGGGCAGGCCGTTGGAGTTGGTGAAGGTCGATTTGGCGAGCCCGATCTCGCGCGCGCGCTTGGTGAGCAAGTCGCCGAAGGCGGGTTCGTTGCCGGCGAGCGCCTCGGCGAACACGATGCAGGCGTCGTTGGCCGACTGAATGATCATGCCATGCAGCAGGTCGTCCACGCTGACCATGCTGTCGAGCTTGGCGAACATGGTGGACGAGTGCGAGGGCGCCCCACCTTTGCGCCAGGCGTTTTCGCTTACCCGATACTCGTCGGTGAGCTTGATCTTGCCGATTTCGAGCTGATGGAAGACGTATTCCGCCGTCATCAGCTTGGCGAGACTGGCCGGATAGATGAGCTCATCGGGATTGTGCTCGTAGAGCACGCTGCCCTGCTGGGCCTCGATCAGGATGGCATGCGGCGCGCTGATCTTGGGGCCTTCGTCCTTCTTCTCGGCGGCGCGCGTGGGTATGACCACCAGCGAGGCCACGACGGCCAGCAGCCATGCGAAACCGAAGCTACGAAGCGTCTTCATTCCCGCTCTCTTCCGCCGGCGCATACCCTCTTCCGAAACCGGGCCTCCTCCCCGATCGCCTCGGGATCGCCATTCCGGAATCACATGCCGCCGCCTTGTGGACAGCACCCCACACGCGGCGACCCGATCTTATCGGCGATTTGGCGGAAAAACGCGGTTCAGTAAAGGCCGCGGCCGCTCATGAAGCCCGCCGTCGGCGCATCATAGCGCACAGGGGCATAGGCGGAAACCTGCGACACCTCGATCTCCGCCGGGCGCGAACGGGTAGCAGCCGCGAGTTCGGTGGTGGGAGTGTGCGCGGCCGTCTCCGGCTCACGCGGCGATACCGCAGGAACCGTATGGCTGCCGGCCCCCAGCGTAAACGGCCGCTCCGGCGGGGTCGGGATATCGGTGAGCCGACGCGAATCAAAATAGGTAGGCGCGAATTTCTGGTTGGAAGCAACCCGCGCCGGCTTCTCCAATGAAGCGAGTTGGAACGAATTGGCCGGTGCCGGCTCGCCATGGCGCAGGGTGGCGACCAACATGCGGTCGTCGGAGCCGGCGAGCGGCGCCCGTCCGACATATTCGACCTTCACCTTCGCCACGCCCCGGTTGTAGAAGCCGAGCAGCTTGGCGGTCTTGATGGACAGATCGATGATGCGGTTGCGGGCATAGGGGCCGCGGTCGTTGACCCGCACGACGATCGACCGGTGATTGTGGAGATTGGTGACCCGCGCATAGGACGGCAGCGGCAGGGTCGGACTGGCAGCGGAAATGGCGTTTTCGTCGAAGATTTCCCCATTGGCGGTGTAGCGGCCGTGGAAATCGTCGCCGTACCAGGACGCCAGCCCTATGGCGGTGTAATTCGGATCGTTCTGGGGAACGTAGGTGCGGCCGGCGACCGTATAAGGTTTGCCGACGCGATAGACCCCGCCACCCTTAGGGACCGGCTGGCCCAGCTGTACCACGCGGGCACTGGCGGCCACGCCATAGCGGGGATCGATTCGGCTGATGCCGCCTGAGCAGTTGGCCAGTGCCAAGGCGCCGGCGCCCAACGCCGCAAAGCGCGCGAGGCGAACGCAAGCGCCATATGCCCCCGATTGACCCATCCCGCCGGCTGTCCCCAAAGCGAAGCGCTGGTAAGTGTAGCGCTTCACGTTAATTCATAATACCGCACCGCATCGTTACCGGAAACCATCGGCGCGCGGGCGTGGTAAAGAATTGGTTCCACTGGACTTTGGCGTTTCCGGGGCGGATTTGCGGCAACCCCCTTGGAAGGGGCCAAGGCGTCAGGTGGCTTGCAAGAGCGCCAGGGTTGGACCATTGAAAGGCGCGTGGCCGCGCGCGCCCTCCCTGCGTTGCGCGGGGGCGGACACCGGGATTCCGGTTGGCTCGCGCGCCGGCAACGATCATGGAAGGGTGGCCGAGCGGTTTAAGGCACCGGTCTTGAAAACCGGCAGTGGGGCAACTCACTCGTGGGTTCGAATCCCACCCCTTCCGCCAGCATAAGATGTAACACTTTGATATAACAGCTGGTTTTGTAGCGCCGCAGTATCGGCCAACAATTTGGGCTACTCGCCGCTATCCGGCGCTGACCGGCCGGTGCGCCCGGCAACGCTACTGGCAGCAGACCTGGCTAATCTCCCTGAATGTATCGCCTCCCCCATTGAACGAGCGCCAGCGGGTCTTTCGGCATCGGTGGGACAACCGGGGTGCCGCCGAATTGAGTCATGACGGCCTCCGCAGTTGCCCGATCCGCAAAGCACCGCCGAATAAAACCCCGCCCCTCCTGATCCGGTCGCCCGTTTCCAAGGCGGCTCTCAATGCCGCGCTCGATTTGGAACGCGTGCAGGGCATCCAGCCGTCCACCTAGGCCGCCGGCGTGACGGCACATCTCGACGATATGCCGGTACTCGCGCTCGACAGCTTTCGCGTTGACCTGGCCTTTGTAGCGGGACGTCGAGCCAGAATATTTCCGTTTCTCAAATTCGGATATCGAGCCGTACGCGTGAAGGACGACTCTGACGCCGCACGGCAGCCGTCCAAGGATTACGCGTTGCCGACGGCGCAGGCGACGAAGTGAAGGACACGCATCTTACCTCGCCGCGCACGCCTCTGAACCGAGGCGGTTTCCAATTGTAACGTTTTTCTGCTGGCCGACTCCTCGGTCCTGCGACAAAGTTCGCATGGGCGGTCGCGTTGCCTGCGCGATCCTCCGCACCGCGCAATACGATGATGCTACCGCGCAGTATGATTGAACCTGCATTGCAGGAACGCATTGCGCACCACTCCGTAGAAATACGGAAAGAATTGGACGATCCGCGGACTATGCTAATCGTTCAAGAGGCTTTTGCGATTGGCGGGTCGCAACCCTGAACCATCAATCGTCTGATGGAGGCAGCGGTGATTCTCAGTGCATTGCGTTTTGTTGTTCTTGCGCTGGCGTTCCTTCCAGCTTTGGCGAATGCCGACTCGATCACATTGAAGCTTTCGTTCATTACTTCCGACCGCTCGAACCTCTATCAATGTTATGTCAAGCCATTCGTTGACGCGGTCAATGCCGACGGCGCGGGGATTGTCAACATCAAAGTCTATTTCAGCGGCGCTATCAGTCGCGAAATGGCCGAACAGGCAGAGCTGGTCCTCAGAGGCGACGCCGATTTGGCATACGTCGTACCAGGCTATTCGCCTCATCAATTCCCCGACATTTCGGTCTTGGAATTACCCGGCTTGTTCCGGAATGAACGCGAGGCAAGCCTCGTCTTCGGCCGGCTGGTCGCCTTAGGGGCTCTCGAAGAATACCGAAAGTTTTTCGTCGTCGGCGCGTACGTGACTACTGAAACCATTCACAGCCGCAAACCGATCGCCTCGCTCGCCGATTTGAAAGGGCAAACGATCCGCGCGAACAATCCGATTTTGGCCGCTTCATTGCACAAGTTGGGCGCCAACCCGTCGCTACTGCCAATCAACCGGACCATGGAGGCACTCAGTCTGGGCAAGCTTGATGGCGTGACGGTCGCAACAGCGGCGATGACGGAATTCGGCTTCAGCCGCCTCACCAATCATCACTATTTACTTCCATTGGGCGGCGCACCCATCTCTTTGGTAATGAACCGTCACAAACTCGCAAGCCTGCCACCGCCTGCACAGGAGATCATCCGCAAATTCAGCGGGGAATGGATGTCAGAGCGCGGTGCCGCCTGCTTTGAAGCAAGCAACCGCCAAACGGCCGCGACATTGAGGACTGAACGGCGGCGTACGGTTGTGGAACCGTCGCCAGCCGACTTGGCGACCGCCCAGAAAGCATTCACCTCAGTGGTGGACCAGTGGGCCGCAGAAAGCCCCCATCACCGAGCGCTCCTGACTCTGGTGCAGGCCGAGTTGCGCAAGCTTCGCCCTCCGAAGTGAAATACTAAGAGCCTCGCTTTAGCTTACCCTAGCGTGGCAATTTCGCCGGATCGTCTCGGCCTGTAGCAACGACCATTCGTGATGCTCCAGGCCTCACTAGCGCAGCTGCGAGATAATATAAGATTCTGTTGATACTTAGCTATTTTGACTCAACCGCTGTTTGTGGAAACGGCCATAAGGATAGTATTGTGTGTGAGCATATCGTCGATTCTAAATTTGTGTCGCCGGCAATCGTTTTCCTTCCGCAGAGATTCTCACAGCATGGCACCCAGCCGAGACTCCAATCCATTGTGTTTCTTGCTGGATGACGAGTTTGTATTCCGCCAGGAACTGGCGAAAGAGTTACGTCGAATCGGTATCGACGTCGTCGAATTCTCAAACAGTTCTCGATTTATGGATATGGTGGATGAAGAAGACCCCGACATTGTCTTTCTGGCCCAGAACAGTGCGGCGCCACATGAGTGCGTTCGGGCGCTAATGGCTCTTAAAGAGTGCGGATATTCGGGTGTCGTTCAGCTGTTTGGTCGTGCCGAAATGGTGCTGCTCGAAAGCTTGCAAACCATAGGCTCCCATTGTTCATTAAGAACGTTGCCCCCGATACGAAAACCCATAATGGCAACGACCATTTACAAGATCGTTCTCGACCAAAAACTTAGAGTTCCCTCGACGACGTCCGATGGCTTCTTGCTCAGTGACGCGCTCGTACGAAATTCAGTGAAATTCCTTTACCAGCCGAAGTTCGAGCTGAAGACAAATACCATGGTCGGCGTTGAAGTTGTGGCGCGTGTTGCCCATCCTCAGCTTGGCTTTCTCACGCCGGATCGATTTCTCAAGGGAGCCAGCGAAGACGATCTTCTGAAGCTGTCGCAATTAGTTCTGATCAATGCCCTTCAGGCGAGCGCGCACTTCCATGAAATGGGGGTGGCCATGGTGCCCGCAATTAATATCAGCATTGAAAATCTGTTGCGGCTTCCAATTTCGGAGATGGTCCTGAAGCATCGCCCGCAACGCAGGGATTGGGCTGGACTTCTTTTGGAAGTGCCAGAAAGACAAGTCGTCAATAAGATCGGGCAGTTAAAGGCGCGTTATGCTGAATTAAAGCGTTGTGAGGTTTCAATCGCCATCGACAATTTCGGGCGGGGACCTATTTACCCGGGCGTCCTAGGTCAAATCCCGTTTTCCGAAATTAAGATCGATCGTTCGATCGTTCAAGATTGCGCCGTTGATCCGAACAAAGAAAAACTCTGTAAGAGCCTTATTCAGACGGCTCAAAATTTTGGAATACCGACGACGGCCGTCGGTATCTCTACGGATGCTGATCTTGGAAAGATCCGTGAGTTTGATTGTGCCATTGGTCAAGGTTTCTTACTGGGCAACCCGATGGATGCGCAGGAGATCGACGTGTTGATTGCGAAATATAAGAGTGCGTCTGCGTAACCGATTTCTGGCGTTTGATTGCAACCTAACATTTCAACTGAACGGAAGCCTGGTTCCTATGCCGCGCCGGCCTGCCCGGATTATGAGCAGCAGACCGGGCCTTCCTCACCGCCGGGTGGCCTGCTTACGGCGATCCCGCTTGACCCGGCTGTCAGGGTGTTGTCAGATCTTCCTGCTAGATAACCGCTGCCGGTCGCGTGGACCCCGCCTGTTGACCTACACCCCCAACGGCCACGGTTTTGGCGACCGGCCCCTCTTCTTTATTGGCGACGACGCGCGCCCGGTTCCGCAGGAACGGAGCGCAATCAACCCGCGCCGCCTTTACGCGCGCTCATTACTCAATGTTCGGCCCTGCGTGATCGGCGCGCGGCCGACAGACAACCGCGCGCCGTCAGCTCTCTCACCCCAATTCCCGCACGTCGCCCAGCGTCAGCGCCCGCGGCACATTTCCGTCGAAATAGACGAAGGTCAGCTTGCGCCGGTGCGTGACCATACGCGCCGGCAACGGGTCGTAGTGCATCGAGCCACCGCCGAGCTGCGGCGACAGCGTGCCGACATCGGTGGTGGCGCCCGTCTCCACCCGCAGCAGCACCAGCTTGGTGCCGCTGGCGTCGGTCGCCTCCAACGGGATGCGCGCGAGCCTCAGGAAGCTCGCCGGGTCCTTGGTCGTGGCAAAGCCTTCGACGAAGGCCATCTCCACCAGATCGAGATCGGGCTCGTGGTGGTGATGGTCGTCGTCGTGTTCATGGCCCTGCGGCAGGTGTGGCGTCTGCCACTGGACAGCGCGCGGCGGCGCGCCGTGATTGTGGCCGGCCGTCGCGCCGTTGCCGTGGTGATGATGATCGTGGTCATGTCCCCGGTGCATGTTACTACTCCCAAGTTCTGCTTCTTCCGTTCGTCCCCGCGAAAGCGGGGACCCAGGATCGCCAAACGAGGCTTCAAATTGTGCTCCTGGATTCCCGCTTGCGCGGGAACGAACGGAGCAAGATCGATCGCTATTCCTCAATACTTCACGGGCTTGTCGATCAGCTTCTTGTGGCTG
>JAKALI010000127.1 GCA_021813195.1 Pseudomonadota bacterium | reverse complement strand
ACGCCCTATTACTTGTCTGTTGCGCTAGCTCGCTCATCCTTACGAAGAATCAATGATAGAAAATCGCCCTTATCCACTATATTGCAGATCGCCGCATATATTGGGCCAATCACCAGCTTTACACTCGACCACATGCTCGGTGGCATACGCCACCCAAATCTTTGCGAGATTGACGTCGTAATCTGTTCTAACACTGGTAGTGTCCTTACCTGCGCCACTGTAAACCCGTTTTGCGCGGCCAAAACCCCAATACTCTTCTCCCCCCAATGGTACACATGGTATGGCATCTGCCAGAGCCCACTATGTTCTAGAAAACAATTCATGTTCATGCTGTCGCGATTGGGCACTGTCATTACTACCATACCCCCAGGCCGCAACAACGAACCGAGCCGCCGCATGTATTGACTTGGAGCAATCAGGTGCTCAAAACAATGTTCCAGTCTAATCAAATCGAAATACCGTTCCGCTAACGGTAAGGCAAGGATATTTCCCGTAGCTACCTGAATACCCGATTCTGTTAACCTCTCCACATTTTTACTGGATATATCCACTCCCCATAGATTGCGATACCCTTTTTTCCTCAGCGCAATCAGCCAATCCCCCGCTCCATACCCTACCTCAAGGATGTTGGCCTCTTTCGGCAACGTCAGCGGAATACCCATCGTAAAGCTGATACGGCGACCGGTAATAGCCTCAATGCCCGCCGCTACGGCCCTTCGTACCCGATCGGTGCCAGTACGCTTCCTTCCGAAGCCCGCGAATCTCCACTCGGCAACCCTGAACTTCCAGGACGTCCAGCTATTCTTTTCGGACTGGTAGCATCCATACTCGTCGTCGTACAGCCGCGACAAGACATCCTGATTCGGCTCCGGGTCTATGAAGATCAGACCACATACCTTGCACTCCCCCACATCATATGTGAGCTCTGGCTCTCCATCGCCGCCATCGAACTTTTCGTTTGTTAAGAGTCGAATCGTGTACCCGCCACATATGCGGCACTGTTCCGACCCCGCCCTCCCCTCCGGCACACTCGCCATCGCGCGTCGATGTGTAATCATGCCAGCACTATCTCGATATCACATTCCGCCCACATAATTCCCCAAAGCACAGAATGATACAAAACGCCCCATCGCTCCCGCGAACGCCAAAATCCAAGAATTGCAAACGGAAAAATCAGGAACTTCTGGATTCCCGCTTCCGCGAGCATGATTGAAAAATATCCCGGCTCGGAACAATTGTATCAAGCTGCTACTCAATAAGCCCTGCCACTAGCTCTGCGAATTGGGCTTTATATACTTCCCATGTCGCTTCCTGGGCACTTATCCGCGCCGCCTCCTTCATAGCTGTCATTTCTTGCCGATGCTCTATACACCAACGCATCCTTTCCACCAGCTCGCTGATATCACCGCTCCGCACGATCCAGCCATTATGGCCATTAATAATTAGCTCTTTGGCGCCCACCATGTCGGACACTATCACCGGTACCCCGCACGCGAGACTCTCTGCCACTACCATCCCATATGAGTCATTCCGAGACGGCAACACCATGCAATCGGCCAATGCCATTTCCCTCGCAAGATCACTTTGTGATAACCGTGGCAGGACCTTTGCTCCCGGCAAGCTGCCCATAATCGATGCATCCCATGCTCCGGCCCTTGGCCCAATTACCTTGAGCTCGACGTCACTTCGACCTTGCGTAACCTGACCGTATGCCTCCATTAGCAGATCAAATCCTTTTCGTATACTGGTTGCCCCAACAAACACAAACTTGAATACCCCGCTTTTACCTAAAGCGGAGTCTTCAACAGGCCTGAAACGCACCAAATCCGCACCGAGCATTACGCTGTGAACCTTTGCCTCCGCCACACCAGCCGCCAAATATGTTTCAGCTGCCAACCGTGAGACCGTAATAATGTGATCTGCCAACTGTATTTCTGTCTCCTTGATTGCTGTAACACGCCTGTGCAGGCTAGCGGACTCGACGTATCCGTGCAACGTGTCCTGCGTTTTGTAGTGCAAAGATGGTGCATCCAGTATAGTGGTCAGCCCGAGAGCCTTTGCCACGCGGAATGTCTGCATCGCGCATGTTTCGCACGCTATCACAGCGCTCGCATCAGTTTGCCTAAGTAGCCGCGCGACGCGCAAATCAAAAAGTCGGCAGGCCGCATAATCAACGTACGCAGCCGCTTGCGGCCGGAGCACCCCGCTCGCAGCTCGACGAATTACAGCAGCGAATGGCAACCAGCGAACGAGTTCATCGCTAAGCGGAACATCATCATATCGAATAGCCAGATTCCACATTGGCGCTGGTACAAATCGCCTGTGGCGTGGCCTCGATGGGATTCCGCTCCAATAGCCCGCAAGCATTCCCACTTCCTGCAGCGCCATCGCCGCTTGGTGGGAATGCTGCCTACCCAGATGACTGATGAGGATCTTGCCGTGCTCGGATTTCATGCCTGCAGTTTTCGCTTTCGGGCCTCAGTCACACCGGGCTCTCGCCCATGGCCGTAGACGAGTACGCGCGCAACTTCGTTACTCCCTGTGGTAACCCCTCTCTCCAAACGATATAGCGCGAACAATAGCCCTGCCGCAAACCAGTAGTAGATGTCCGCGGTGGGATTAAATATGACTGATCCAAGCGCTTGAAGCACTAAGTAAAGCCCTATCACGAGAGCCAGCGCGCGGTGGGCTCTCAATTTCAACGCCAGGGCCGCGCGCAGTGCCGATAGCGCAAGCAATATTCTGAATAGAAAGACTAAAATAAATCCTAGGGGCCCCAGTTCCAGCATCACCCGACTCGTTTCAGCCTCCACAACAAGGCCATTAGTCCACCACGAAAAACCGTCGCCGACCAGATAGCTGGCAGACTGATGGGCGGCACCTATCCCGAACCCCGCCACGCCCACTTGATCCAAGATCTGAAACGGTTCCACTATCGTGTCCAGGAATCGACTCTCCGTATCTTCAGATTGATCCGCTCGAAGCACAAAAGCGTCGAGCGGCTCCGGCGCCAAGAATGAGATTGAAGCAAGCAATGCCATGACCCCAATCGCGGCTTTCAATGCGGACCCAACTGACAGATCCCCGGTTTTGGCACTGAACAGAAGATAGACCGGCGCCGCAAGCAGCAGCGAATACACGGGAGCACGGGATCCAGTTGTGAACATTGCGACAAGCGCTGCGCCGAGCGTAAAGTACAGCGCGACATTTCCTTTTGCCTGCCACCTGACTCCCGCAAGTAATCCGACAATGAACAATGCGAGTACGGTGAGATAGGCCGTGTAGCCCGAGATAAACGCGAATGTTCCCGCTACGCGGGCTCGGTTGAAATCCTCTCCGAACAAGACCGTAGCCGTGGCGTCCCCTTGGTGCTGTACGTATGTATTGATTGCGCTGTCTGCGGGACTGTAGAACTGCATTCCGCCCAAAGCGGCGATCGGAAGGCCGAGCAGGGCATAGCGCCTCAGGATGCGGAGCATCTGCTCCGACGAACTGAACAGATGAGGCACCAGGAACACCAGGGGCACATAGAAGAAATAAGACTTCCATCCAACAAAACCCAGCGTAACCGACGGCAGCGCCGGATTCATGATCTCCAACGCCCCATAGACGGCTGCCATACCTACCAGGGCAAGTACCGGACTCGCTTCTGGAACGGGTGTGGCCACACCCTTCGCGGCGATGAACCCGAAATAGGCGCCCAGGAGCACTATATCCTTCGCCAGGTAAATCGCGGTCTGCGCCTCGGGTAGCACCCACTTACGCAATGCGCCCTCAAAAATGAGCAAAACCATCACGGCTGCGGTGGCCCCGCGCCAGTGCTTCGCCGAAACCACCAGCGCGGCTAACGCGATGGGCACCAGCAGATATCCGAGATTCTCCCCCATCGTCTATCGGCATCCGCGAGACGATCTAACCACGCAGCCCAGCTTTCTGGATAAGCGAGACATTCTCATCGCGTCGTGACCCAGCAGGTAGGAATAACACGCGTCTCCGGTCCAAGAAGCCAGTGCGGCTTTAGTGGAACAACCTCGACTGCCCTGTTTACCATGGAAAAGACACGAAGCACTGGGTCCAATAGTTGATCGCCGTGCACCTCCACGACCCATTGATGAGGGTGCTCCAGTAACAATCTCGCTCCATGAAGGACTTCAATTTCTGCGCCCTCCACATCCACTTTTATCAATGATGGCTTACCGTGCAGAAATGGTCGCTGACCGTAAAACTGATCAAGCGCTACTGTCGTGTCGTTTGATGTCGCACCGACAAACAAGGGACTAAATTCAAAACGCGTTCTTGCGTACTGCGACCAGTGCGCCGGAATGGTGAGAACATCGCGTACGGCGGCGGCTGGTTCAAACGCAACCACATAGGGTTCTCTCTGGTGTCCTTGCATGACATGTGAGCGCACCCATAAGTAAAATATCCGTCATTCGCTCCTATATCCCAAACAACTTGAACTGACGGAAGGACGCGTCTTAACCATGGGTTGAGCATATGCTCGTACACGCCAAGAATCTTTCTCTTCGAACAAGCGAGCTTTAACATCATTCGCGCCCCTCGGAAAGGGCCGCCAATTATCGTTACTGGTATCGCCTCTTTCCTTAGGTACGCAAAAGGCCCCATCTTCCTATCCATGGCGGAGACGATCCTCGAGATTCTTGGCCTGCAAGGCTAATGAATGCGCTCGATACCATATATTTTCGTAGTTTGCCACATTTTGCAGTTGCAAAATACCTGAGCTGCGAATCTTGTCATTCAGTACGATGTAGTGCCTTCCGGCGACCAACCTCTGCGAATCCTCCTGACCTTCCCAAGTTCCCTTAGACAGGTGACTTGCCGATCGGCGCAGCATCAGCTCACCGTACCGCGAAGTTTCCTTGCGTACTCCCGGACCTGAATATCCAGGCGATGGTCCGAGTACCATGCAGATGCCTTGGCCGCGATCGACTCAAAGTCCAAGGAACGCTGGTTATTCGGCGACGGCACCCAGTAGTTCACGCCCTCGGCGAGGCCCGGCTCGTCCTCCCCGCGGCACCACGATACGACCGGCACAAGCCCATGCGCAGCGTAGGCGGCGAACACCGTGGACTTTCCCAAGAGGTCGCTCGGATAGTCGATGAATCCTGCCTTGGCTGTTCCGAGCACCGCGCCGATGCCCGAACTCGGCAGGTGGCCGCGTGAAGAGACCGGAATGCTTCCGATCCTCGCCGGCGGTGGTGCGGCACGAGAGCCGATATCGACGATCTCCTCGATCTGGAGCCTTTCGCAGGCTTGCAGCAACTGATCGCGCAAGGGGCCGTAGGCCCGATTCGCCGCCCCGGGTCGGCCGTACACCACCAGCCGCCCGGGTCTCGCGCTCCAGGCGGTCGGCCCGCCGGGCTCTCCCACGTTGGAAAAAACCGGCATCAACGAGACCTTTTTCTCGCTAGCCGGCAACCATCGACAGAGCTGGCGCCGGTATCGCTCGACGTTGGTCACGGCGCTATCGGACATGTGCCATAGCCTGCGCGCAAGATAGCGCTGCGCCGGCGACAACCAGAAGGAGCTTCGCCACGGCGGGCCAAATGCGTAGAGTTCGTGAAACATGGTGATCAAGCGTGCGCGTGGATTGCGGCGTTTCCAGCGCCCCAGCCCGCTGACCAGCCAGAACGGGCAGCCCCGCGCCGCAAAGCCATAGTTCACATAGTGCAGCAGGACAACCATCTCCTTGCCGCCGCTCTGCCGCCCGGCAATGTCCTCGAGCGCGGCAAGAAGCCCGTCCGCGGAACGCCTTTCGATCCTGCTTGAGCATTCGCGCCAGCCGGCGCGGGCCTGCACATCCAGCGGGTCGCCGCCCAGAAACCACGACGGGACCTGCTCTCCAGACTGCAGTGCTTCCCCGAGCGTTGCGGCGTAATCCGCGACCCCGTCCACAAGCAAACTGAGTTTGGGGACCAGCTGGACAAGCTGAAGCTGCTCTCTCATATGGGCCAATCACGCACCACAAGGTAACGGATTTCTTGCTGCCCGAAGCGTTCGTGGTGTAGGTCCTGCGAAAGGCGCCACTTCGGACCGAGGAACCGTCTCGTACGCGGCGGGCCACGTAACGTTGCGAGCGCGAAGCGTCGAGCGCGATTCCATTACGGAGACCCGCGTTTGCCGACGGTGCCGCCGACAGGCAACGCGATGGTATTCCAAGCGCATTGCGAGAGCTGCGGCGAAGCGCCTGCCGGCGCACTGGCATCGTGCAAGGTATAACCCGCGCCTCTCAGAATCGCCGTGGCCTCCTCTCGATTCGCGTCCGACACCTCGCACATGATTCTTGGGCGGATGTCCCGAAGCAATCTTGTCGCGCCTTGCAGCACCGACGCTTCCGCGCCTTCGACGTCGATCTTGACGACTGACGGCGCAGCCCAATGGTGGAGCAGCCAATCCAAGGTGATTGACACCACATTCACCACGCTACGAACACCGCCGGCCTGCGTTGAGGGTTCATGTCCCGCGATGAAATTGGTCGCCCGGCCCCGCCGCGCGATGTTCAGAACCGCAACTCCCATCTGACCACCAGCCGCGACCGACAATACGTCAACGGAGCAACCAGAGTTCCAGTTGAGATCGACCGACCTCCGCAGAAGATCCGCAAGCCAGGGGTCAGGTTCTATCGCCAGCACCCGTCCACTTTTTCCAGCCAATCCGGCCGAGGCAAAACTGAACAAACCGATGTTGGCCCCGACGTCCCAGACAACATCGCCGGGGCCGACCAGCAATTTCGCGGCATCGAGCAAAGCGGAATCGGTTTTCCGAAGATCCCGCTTCCAGTACTTCAGGGAAGCGTCGGGAGACACGAAGAGCGCCAAGCCTCCGAACTCGGCGGGAAGCCGGCGCTTGAGCACCACCCCGCGGCTCAACCGCTCAAGCGATGATCTAAGCACTCGCCCTCCGTTTGCCATCCATAGCGCTCGCCTCCAGCCAAGACCGGTAGGTGGCCTCCAGCTTGCCAATCTGCGTCGTCCAGGCAAGGGAGTGAACGCGCTTTCTTGCGGCCGCCGCGATGCGTGAGCGCAGACTCTCGTCATCCAGCAGAGTAAGTACGGCTCGCCGCATCGCCGACGTATCGTCGAACGCACACACCAGGGCCTCGTCTCCGTCAAGTAGCTCCGCGCCGAATCCAGTAGGAGTCGTGACTGGCGCACAGCCACAGGCCATCGCCTCGGCGAGCGCCATCCCGAATCCTTCGTACTGCGAGGGAAAGAAAAATATGCAGGCCCGGGACAGGCCGTCCGCGATCTCCCGGTTCGTCAGGCGTCCGTGCACGGCGATCCGCTGGCGCACGGACTGAGAAAAGTGACGCAGGATTGCCTCGCCGCCTCCTGTGCCATACAGATCGAGATGCAGTTCGGGCTTTTCACCCAGAACCAGATTCATCACTTCGACGACGTTTCTTATGCCCTTGCGGGATATCCACGAACCGGTAAAAGCAACTCGCCGCTCCTTCGGAGTTTCGCGCGCAGCCGATAGATACTCGTCGTCCAGGCCAGGGGAAATGACCGCAGTACGGCTCGGCGAAAATAGCTGCATCTCAATCACACGCCTACGATCGAGTTCGCAGCCGGTAACAAATGCATCAGCATTGGAAAAAGCCGCTAGTGAAAGCCGATTGTGCGTCTGCTCCCGGTACCACCCCCGCAAACGGCCAAAAACTGTGCAAGGGAGAGGGTCATACTCGCGCTCCCGCTCGCTTGCGAGCAACTCAAAGCCGTCGGTGTGCGCAACAATGAAAGGGCGCCGCCGCTCGCGCGACAGCCGTTCCGTGGCCAGCCCGAATTCACCGCCGAAAAACTCGACCAGGTCATAGTGGCGCCTACCAAGTTGCGCCCTTACAAAGCCGACGGCGCCCAACGCCTGCCGAAATCGCAGCGCCCGACTCGCGCCGTGCCACCATTCGAAGTCCCGCGGCTCGAACACGTCCACTTCGTGTCCGAGCGCTCGTAGACCCTGCGACCATCTCAATCGTGTTTTCCCGGATCCGAGCATGGGATCGAGCGGACAGCTCGACAAGGTGAGAATTCTCATCGGTCTACCGCCCGCACGGATTTCTAAATGGTCCGACAGCTGACCAGGACATCACCGTTTTCCACGTCGTGAAGATCCGCTGGCAGAAGCCGAAGCTGCCGATGCTCAATTATTGGTCGATAAACGTTCTTGTAACCAAGGCCCGACAACTCGCGAATCAACTGGTTCAATTCGATGCCGAAACCCTGCAGCCAGTCACTACAAACCTCCATATAAATCAGTGGCCGGAATCGCCTCAAGGTCGCCGCACCACCTCTTAGAACCTTGTACTCGGCGCCTTCCACATCGAGCTTGATGAAATCGATCCGCTCCAGGTGCTGCTGAACGGCCCAAGAGTCCAGCGTGATGAGATCAATATCCTCATGACGAACTTCTTGAGATCTGCTCCATGAGCCGCTCGCCTGGCGCGCAAGCGATGCCTGCTGCAAGTCATTCCCCGGTATGAATATCCGTCGACGGGCAGTCTCGTCAGACAGCCCTGCCTGTATTACCCGGACATTGCGAAGACCGGAACATCGAAGCCGCAGCGCATTCACGGACTCCACCACGGGCTCAAACGCGTAAACCATACCTCTGCTACCGACTTTGTGCGCAAAGAACTCGGTGTAGTGACCGCGATTGGCTCCCACATCGAGCACAGTATCACCACGACTGATCATCGATACCCAGACGATCTTGTTCAGATCCGGCACCGGCCTCCGTATCAGCAGGGCGGAGTGCAAGGACGGGAGATAGTAAAGCGGCCTTTCAATGATTGATTTAAAGGTCATTTGGACTTTTAGTCTCACATTTTTGGCGCAATAACAACGCGTTTCAGGACAACGCTTTCAGCAGGCCATCCCCCAATTCGGTGGATTGATGGATTGCCATTACGTCACCCTGAACATACGTGGCCGGCAACGGGCGTGCCCGCGCAAAGCGCAGGAATGTTCCATTTACGTCCGCTCGAATCCACCTCAATCCGTAGGCGTCCTGATGCTCGTACAAGCTGCAGAAATAACAGTTGAATCCCAATGCCTCCAGCGAATCGAGCAACACGTCGGCGCTCGAGCCCGCCCTACGAAGGGCCGCCGGGGCAAGTTCAATGAATGCCGCTTCAACCTT
>JAKALI010000126.1 GCA_021813195.1 Pseudomonadota bacterium | reverse complement strand
GGGCTTCCTTGACTACCGGATTCCAGTGGCCTCCGACCTGCCCATGATCGAGCCGGTCCTGGTCGAGGTGCCGAACCCCGACCATCCCTACGGCGCCAAGGGAGTTGCCGAGGTCAACATTTGCCCGCCCATGGCGGCGATCGCCAATGCGATCGAACGTGCGATCGGCCGGCGGCTGACCGAGTTGCCGATGTCGCCGCCGAAAGTGCTCGCCGCGATCGACGCGCAAATGGAGAACTAGGATTGGGGTGAAGGCGCCCGCAAGACTCGTCTCAGAAATCGGGGGCGCAGCGACACAAAGCGCGCCCCCGCGAACGCCTAGAAGCTTGAATAAAATGGAGCGGGTGAAGGGAATCTAACCCTCGTCATCAGCCGGAAGGCTATAGGGCTTAGCCGTCTATCAAAAAAACCTGCCCGATCCCGAGCCCTCGCATCGCCGGATGTTCGAATGATCGTTGCACGCTCCAGATGTTGACGCGCGATCCGCGCCGTCATCCCCGCTTCGCCTGCTCCAGGATCAATGCAACCTCAGTGTGACCTTCCTGTACGCCGAGGTCGTGGGCGGTATGGCCATCCTTGTCCTTCGCATCGATGTCGGCGCCCAACGTGAGAAACAATCGTACGCGCGCGGTGCGGCCCCAGTAGGCCGCTTCGTGCAGCGGCGTCCATCCGTCGGTATCGGTCGCGTTGATGTCGGCACCGTTGTCGACCAGGATTTGGGCGCCATCGGGCAGCTTGTCCGAGTAGGCGAGCGTATGCAGCGGCGTCGCGCCGATATTGCTTCTGGCGGACAGGTCGGCGCCATGCACGATCAGCCAATGGATCACATGCGACTCGCCGGAGGCGGCAGCCAGGTGCAACGCCGTACGACCAATCGTGTCCCCGGCCTTGATGTTGGCGCCTTTCGCCAGTGCGGCCTGAACGCCGAGTAGATAACCTTCGAGCGCGGACGACAACAGCTCTTGGTCAGGAAGCATTATGGTTTTCTGGGGGGAAGCGATACGGGTGTCGATGCGGAGCATTGTGGTTTCCGCAGATATCGAAGCTCGGTGACGTGCCGACGGGAACTTTCATAAACCCCGGTTGTCTGGACTTTCGTCGCCAGGCCAAAACGACATAAAGCACAAAGCCTACTCCGACCGCGAGCGCTGCGGCCATTGCGTAGGAAGCATTGCTGCTCCAGCCATAGCCGTCGTAAAATTCTGGCTTTGCGAAGAAGAAAGTAACGATGGCGGCGAACAGCGGCCAACCCCAGCCGCCGCCACGCTTTACGTCGAATTCCCCACGCAACATCTTGCCGGCATCGATCGCGCCGCGACAGATCGGACACGTAATCGTCTCAGCCATGCCGCCGAGCCCGATGAAGCGCGAATTCTGGTTGGCCATCATTTCGCCCATCACATAGGCCTGCGCGGTTTTGGCGATGCGGCTATGGCAATGGGGACAGTAGAAGTGTTCTGCAGGCACCGACGCCCCCTCTTTCAGTTTCCCAAGACATACGTGCGGCTTGATTGGTTTTACGCAGACGAGTTGAATGTGCTGTAGTGTAAGTGCTCCAACCGGCTTGCTGCAACGGGGGACAGATGACGTACGCGGCCACAAACGAATTTCAGGATTATGCCAAATTGACGGCCGATGGCGACGCCAAGTGGCTGGACCCGGGTATCGAGCCGACCGAGAGCACCCCGTTTGCGGCTTCTGAGGTTGTGCCGATGATTGGCACGCGGCGTTGGGTCAAGATTGCTTATGGCGGCGAGGCCCGCCAATCGGGTTATGAGAGGTGGATTGTCTTCGTGCCCGGCGACGCCGCGGACAACGGCTGGGACGACGATCCGCCGAGTATCCTTGGTTCAGCTTTCGTGCGTTGTCGTGTCATGGCGACGCATGGCGATGGGCAGTTGATGTCGAAGGATAAGTGGCTTTATGTCGCTGTTGACGACGTTATGACGTTCGACGTTCCGGAACGACGCTTCCCGCCCGTGGCGAAAGACGAACTTGGAACATGGCGTTTGTCGAGGGGAACACTGACACGTTTCCAGGATTGGGAATTGTGGTTTGCCCCCTTTGATGATGCGGGTTTCTGGCATCTGGCGCGCCTGGCCGAGAACGAGGCGCATGTGGTCGCCGCCGGCGAATGGCTGTACGGTGCAGGCCTCAAATATTCGGAAGCCTGGGCCGGACACGTGGTCGTACCAATCTCGGCGTGGCGGCAGATGTGCGAGCCCTGCTAACTAATAGGATGATGTATCGCTGGCAGGCTTTGCGCGGTTGCGAGCGTCTTGAAGAAGGATGAGCCTGCCTCTCCTTGCGGAAATGAGGTTTTCCGTCGGTGTTACGATGAGCCCGAACCTCTCCCTTACTCAATCAGCTCAATCTGTCCGGAAGGCCTGACGGCGAACACACGCCGAGCTGGCGGGCACGAACAAACAGCATCTCCACGCCAAAGCTGTTCCAATGATCGAATTGTGTCGAGTACTGTGCCGATTCACAGTCTAGGCGGCAACAGTTTCAGAACCTAGACGAATCCGGGCGCACTCGTCTGTACGGTTCTAAAGCGCTGCATTGAGTGAAGTTGTGATATTACCGGGCTAGCGTAATAGCCAATCCTAGCGTTCGCAAATGAGTGCAGGTGGCGCACCAAGTCGCTGTCGCTCGGCTTCTTACAAAAAAACCGCACCAACGAGGTGCGGCTATGCGCATAGTGGAGGGTTTCTCACTACCTGTAAACGGCTAAACAGGAAGCTCGCGCGCACCGGTGAAGCGAACTCGGACTAACGCAGTCTAGCAACTTAAATTTGTGTAATTCACACGCTGGCGTTCGTCATCGTTGCCTCTTCATATTTTTTTATATGCGCCGGCGGGTCCAGTATTCCATTCGCCGGCGCACGGGTGTCACATCGGCCTCAGGAGTCTGACTGGCTGACACCGTCGAATATTATTTTTTCATTAACCACTTCGTGCTTTCGATTGACCATATGAAGTTCTCGCAACGTCGAACGGTCGCCGCAAATGGACACGGACGCCGTCACACAGATCGTTCGGTATCCGATCGGTGTCGCCCATGGAGTCTTACAGCCAGGGAGCGAGGCGTTGAACGCCTTGTCAGCCGTGTCGGACCTGGAGAGGGCTGTCATCTTTGGCGATATAGAAAAGCAGCTCTTGTTAGTATCAGACGCCGCTGCTGCATTGATCGATGGCCAGTGTAATTCTCTTGCCACAGAATCCGATGAGGCTTTTAGCTTTCTTCAGTCCGCACCGATAAAAGAGACCACACCTCCCGGCCTCGATAGCCCTCGCGGCAGTTTGGTTCTTTGGCTTATTGTTGGCATACTTCTCGTAGCGGTTTGTTTCATATGTTTATACAAGACAAGCTCGAATTGGTATTTCGATAGAAGGGATGACCTAAACGGAATTGCTGCCATCAACTCCTTGGCAAAACGAATTATTAGAATTGAATCGAGAGGCGATCCAAATGCGAGAAATAGCCACTCTAGTGCCGAAGGCTCCGGCCAATTTCTTAATCAAACCTGGCTGGAGCTAATTCGAAAATACCGCCCCGATCTGGCCAAAGGCCATAACGCGAGCGAGTTGCTCGACCTTCGACGCAACCCGAAACTGACCCACGCGATCATGCTCCGCTCGATCGAGCAAAATCTCACGCTATTGAGGCGGCGGGGCCTGCCGGTCAACGCTGGCACGGTTTTCCTAACTCACTTCGCCGGCAGAGCTGGTGCGTTGGCAATACTTTCGGCGCCTGACAACGCCGACGCTGCACTTGTTATGGCAAAAGCCGATTCCACAGGCCGAACGACGCGGAGCCAAATCGTAAGAGCCAACCCATTTCTTGAACATTTCACGGTTTTCGACCTTAAAGCATGGGCGGACCGCAAGATGCGCAAAGCGCGCGAAGACACGAACTCAGGCTAGCGAGTTTAATGGGCTAGAGGACAACGTTGTCGCGGTCCTCAGACAAAGCATTCGTCGTACATCGCGGTACGGATCTTTTCGGACGCCCCCGTCGCCTACGTAATTATAGTCGGCCAAGTATTGCAATTCAGTGGCAAAGGCGAATCAAGCGCCACGCCAACGACCTTATCGCCGCGCTAAATTTAGTGCCCCGCCTAACCCCCTCGATGTCGAACAATCCCCACCAATACATGGCTTGGCAGACCACAAGCACGGTTCGGGCTAACCGAATCATCAGCCCAGCGGAATAAAGGCGAACTCGTTCACCTCGTCGGGGCCGAGATCGGCACGTTCTGGTAGCGAACGCCGGACGGTGGTTTGGAAGATTGGTAGGGTGGATACCCATGCCGCAGCGCCCCGAAAGGCGCTCTTTCATCTGGACATCATAGAACTGTTCGATATCAGTTTCTGTGCAGAAGATCGAGGGCTTGACTGAACCCCTTCCGGGGCGTCTGGCATTAAAACGACATATACGGCGTCGGGATGCGAGGAATATTACCCGTTTCGATCGAGAAGTCCGTCCGCGGGGTTTCGTCGTGGGACGTACTCGCCATGCTCTTGACGTTGGGCCTGATCGTCTTTTTTTCGGAGGGTAGCCGCCACGTCTTGCTGCCTCTGTCTGAAGCGAGAAGTACGGCAATATCGCTTGCGCCCAATCATTTGCCTGAATATGCGGCACGCACAACGCTCCGGATGCTGCTGGCGCTAATTGTTTCGCTGTTTTTCACGTTCACCTACGCGACGGTCGCAGCAAAAAGTCGGCGCGCCGAGCTTCTCCTCGTCCCGCTGCTCGATATTCTTCAATCGGTACCTATTCTCGGTTTCATCTCTGTCACGGTCGTCTTTTTCATGTCCCTGGCGCCTGGAAGGGTCCTTGGCGCGGAATTTGCCGCGATCTTCGCGATCTTCACCAGTCAAGCCTGGAATATGGCCTTCAGCTTTTACCAGTCACTCCGCACGGTACCAGTCGAGCTTATCGAGGCTTCCCGCACCTTTCGTTTGTCGCCTTGGATGCAGTTCTGGCGTGTGGAGGTTCCCTTCGCCATGCCGCAGCTCATCTGGAACATGATGGTATCGATGTCGGGAAGTTGGTTCTTCGTGGTGGCGTCGGAGGCGATAACCGTCGGCAAGACCACGATTACGCTGCCGGGAATCGGTTCGTATATCGCGCTCGCAATCGAACGGAAGGACTTGACCGCGGTTAGTTGGGCCGTTGGGGCCATGCTTGTGGTCATTCTTATCTACGATCAGGTGTTGTTTCGTCCTTTGGTTGCTTGGTCTGACCGCTTCCGCTTCGAACAGCAAGCAGGTGTCGCACCGCCTAAGTCTTGGGTACTCGACGTCCTTCGCCGATCGGAACTCGTGCCGGCGGTCAGCCGGCCGATCGGCAGACTGTTTCGTCAGACCTACTCCGTGCCGTTTATCTCGCGCAACTACAGGCCAACCGGGCAATCGTCCGATACGTTGGCGCACCGGGTCGACCTGGTGTGGTTGTTGCTGCTTGTCGTCTTCACGGCGCTGGCTTTCTGGCAGATCGGGCGTTTCATCCTGTCGACTCTGTCGATTGGAGAGATTGCTCATGCCGCCCTGCTGGGATTCTACACCCTGATCCGCGTAACTGTGCTGATCGTACTGGCGAGCGTGATCTGGCTGCCTCTTGGGGTTCTTATTGGATTGAGACCTGCTGTTGCGCAGCTCACGCAGCCGATCGCTCAATTCTTGGCCGCTTTTCCCGCGAATGTACTGTTCCCGCTTGCGGTATCGGCGATCGTGGCCTTCGCGCTCAGCCCGGACATTTGGCTGAGCCCGCTGATGATCCTGGGCACGCAGTGGTACATTCTTTTCAACGTGGTCGCGGGCGCATCGGCGATTCCGTCCGAATTGCGCGATGTCGGCACGAACTTACAGGTTCGCGGGTGGCTCTGGTGGCGCAAGATCGCGCTTCCCGCCGTATTTCCCTACTACGTAACCGGCGCTATTACCGCTTCCGGCGGCTCCTGGAACGCTAGCATCGTTGCCGAGGTCGCCTCCTGGGGCAATACGCATCTGCAAGCACAAGGGATTGGGGCTTATATTGCCCAGGCAACCGAAGCCGGAGACATGCACCGCGTCGTGCTCGGTATCGCCGTCATGAGCTTCTATGTGGTCGCCATCAATCGCTCGGTCTGGCGTCCGCTCTATTGGCTGGCCGAACGTAAGTCGCGAATGGGATGAGGAGATATGGCGATGAGCGATGCGCTGTTGACGGTCAGTGCGGTACGGCAGGCGTTTCCTAAGCCCGACGGCGATCAACTCCTGGTGCTGGATGACATCAACTTCGAGCTTAAGGAAGACGAGATCATAGGATTGCTAGGCCGATCTGGTTCCGGCAAATCTACGCTTCTGCGTCTCATTGCCGGACTCGCCCGACCGGCGTCCGGCAACATCATGTATCAAGGCGCACCCTTGAGCGGTCCGGCTCCGGGCATCGCCATGGTGTTCCAGACATTTGCTCTTTTTCCGTGGTTGACGGTTCTGGAAAACGTTCAGCTCGGTTTGGAAGCGCTCCGGCTGCCGGATGCTGAAATTCGTAAGCGCGCTCTGGCTGCTATCGATCTGATTGGTCTGGATGGCTACGAGTCCGCCTATCCGCGGGAGCTTTCCGGTGGCATGCGCCAGCGCGTCGGCCTTGCGCGCGCGCTTGTCGTTCATCCCAACATTCTGCTGATGGATGAACCGTTTTCAGCGCTCGACGTGCTGACGGCTGAAACTTTGCGTACCGACCTGCTGGACCTTTGGGAGGAAGGACGACTCCCTATTAAGGGCGTTTTGATTGTTACGCACAACATCGAGGAGGCGGTGTTGATGTGCGACCGAATTCTCGTGTTCTCACGCAATCCGGGTCACATTCTCGAAGAGATCAAGGTATCGCTGCCGCAGCCGCGCAACCGTCTTGACCCGGCTTTCCGCGATTTGGTCGAACGCATCTATGTCGCAATGACTGCCCAACAGACACCGACTACCGCACGCCCATTCGGGGAACGTTTCCCAGGCCTCGGCATTGAAATGGTCTTGCCGCGCGTCTCCGCGAACTCAATGGCCGGCCTAGTCGAGGCGGTGGCCGGCGAGCCATACAACGGAAAGGCAGATTTACCTGAATTTGCACGGTCATCGCAGATGGAGGTAGATGACCTCTTCCCGATTGCCGAGACCCTACAGCTTTTCAGGTTTGGCGAAGTTGAAGGTGGCGATATCCGGTTGACCGATCTTGGCCGCCAATTCGCGGAGAGCGACGTCGATGGCAGAAAGAAGCTCTTCCAACGTCAACTCATGGCCCATGTTCCGCTCGCCGCACATATCCGCCGTATCCTGCAAGACAGGGCCAATCACGAGGCACCGAAAACCAGGTTCCTTGATGAGCTGGAAGACCACATAACCTCTGACGCGGCGGAGCAGACGTTGAGAGCGGTCATTGCTTGGGGGAGATTCGGGGAAGCGTTTGCGTATGACGACAGGTCAGAGCGCTTCAGCCTCGATAATCCTATTTGATCGCGCCTGCTACTGCGATTCGACGTATAGTCGCACGTCGCCAGAAATTGTGCCTTTGCGCAACTTTAAGTCCAAAACCGAAACCTATCCGGCCTCAGCGGGATCCAGGAGGCATCGTTGATGCCAAAGCTTGGCTCTCTTGGGGTGCTTCTGTGGCACTTTCAGCCCCTCCCCGGCGCCAGATGCGCTGGACTCGATCCTTGCCCACCTCGATGCCCTCGTCGGCCTCAAACCGGTGGGTTTTGCTTGTCGTTAATAGTTCGCAAAGGAATCTGAATATCCGCCAACAACCGGAAATGGCCCTTCGCGTCATTTCGTGGCAGCGCAGTATTTCGATCGCTTCCGGCGCGAAGAGATCATGATTCGATTTTATGAGTATGCAGCCTAAATTTCTCCTCACGATGAAAGCCTATACTGCGGCGTTTCAATTCTAGGCTTCGTGTCTCCGTCGATAATCAGATCGTCCGTTTCAATGGCAGCGGCTGTTCGGCGAGCATGGCATGGTTCACGACTTCCCTCGCCGCAGCCACGTCCAGGCCGTGCAACGCAATTAGATCCCCGCAATCGGCAACGATCGCATCGGCATCCTGCATGATCTTCAATCGCTTGAAATGATCGGCGTGGTGCAGGCCCATGCTCTCGCCGAGGATTTCGAGGATATTGATGATGCGGAACGGCCAGTCGCGCTCGTGCGCGCATAGTTCGCGGTGGTCGACGTGGTAGATGGCGGCCAGTGCGTCCACCCCAGCAGCCGCCGATGCTTCGAGTTCCGCGCGCTGCAGCGCACGCTTGTATTCCGGCAGCGCGTTGAGCGCGTTCGCCGCGAGCCCGATGGCGGGCTGGGCGAGGTCTACGACTTCGATACCCGGCACCATGCCCAGCAGCGCTATGCCGGCCTCGACCACCCCTTTGACACCGGGGTGTTTGTGCAAGGCAACCCGGAGGGGTACTGGCTTCTTGAGCAAAGGCCGCAGCCGTTCTCGCCGCTCCGACAGGAACAACATGAAGGGCGTCATTTCGAACGGCCGGCTGCCGCGCATCTTCTCGACCGCAGGGATGGTCGTTTCGGTGAACTGCACGTGGCAGCTCGGGCACCAGGAGATGACGCCGGTTTTTCCCTCTGCCAATTTGTCGAGCGAACTCGTCGCTTGGCGTCCGGACACCTCGGTGTCGCCAGTACGCAGTTGGATGACCCCGCAGCAATGCGAGGGACCGCCCATGACGCGATAGGTGACGCCCAGCGCATCCATGATGTCGAGCGCCAGCAGTGCGATGTGTGGCGTCTTCAGCACGTTGCAGCCGGTATAGAACACAAAGTCAGGGCGCTCGCCCGGCTTTGCCGTCGATCCGTCTTGCAGGCGCCCGCCGACCTGTTGCCCGAGCCGGGCGAGTTCCGCCTCGGTAAGCTGCATGCGGGAAAGTACATTCACGCCGTCGGCCACCGCGCGGAAAGATTCAACCCCGCGTTTGCGGCGCTCACGCAATTCGGAGTTTTGCCGCGCCATGGCAACGCGCGCCATCGCCAGCAGGAACCGCGGATTGACGCCGTCGTTGCAGGCCTCGATACAGTCACCAGTCAGGACGCAGCCCCCGGCCCAGGCCTTCGCTGCCTCGGTGCCATCGCCGTTTCGCACCAGATCCAAGATGCCGGCGATCACTTGTTCAGGCGGCGCCTCGCCCACGCCGGCCGGCTGGGCGACGGGGCAAACTTCGACGCATTTCCCACAGCGCGTG
>JAKALI010000125.1 GCA_021813195.1 Pseudomonadota bacterium | reverse complement strand
AAAGCATTGATTACTGCTGCCAGAGCCGTAGCGATCGAGGAAAGCGTATCCCCGGACTGAACGGCGTAAACGGCTTTCTTTCCGTTCACAACGGCGCCGATATTCTGCGGTATCGAAACTGCTCCCCCAATGGTGATTTCCGTTCCCGTGGCGTCAATGGTAGCTGTCAGGGTAGTGACGGGCGCAACCTGCGTCTGCCAGTCCAGTGGATAGCGCGTGACGTTCTGGACTGCCGCAGGAATTGCAAACATCGAAACCGTGGCGATCCCGCTCTGGATGTCCTTGTTGAGCTGATCTGCGGCCGGCCATCCGGGATAAATCCGGATAACGGTCCCGGTCACGGGTGATGCTTCACCAGGCGCCGGTGTGCCGCCAGGATAAAGGACACCCTCGATCTGGGCACCCAAGGCATTGTAGATGTCCACCACGTCTGCCATTACGCGAGCACCTGTTGGGCTCTGATACGCCAGCCCAATTCCGTTAATTCCGCACCGCTGACGACAAAGCGAGTAGGTGGCGCCGAGGCGCTGACATCTTCCTCGATCAGGTCGCGGCTCTTGATTTCGACGCCGGAAAGCGCCGGCAACAGAATTTCCCAGAACGGATCATAGGTATCGCCTGGAAGCTTGACCTCTACCCGCCCTTTGTTCCCTTGCAGCACGCTTGCTGGCCATGCCGTCATGATGGCCGTTTCTGTCGCCAGCGTATTGCCGCCATAGCCCTGAAGGCCAGTGCCGTCGTTCTGGGCAGGCCGCTTGACATTGACGGTCATGTTGCAAAGGACCGTGACGATTGGCAAATCCGGTTGCTTTTCGGCCACGAAAAAGGTCTGTGAGCCGTTCATATTTGTGGACACCAGATAATCGAAATATTCGATCTGGTTGCCGTCGATCATGGCGCGCCACGTCGCGTTGCCATAACGGTTCGGGTTTTCGAAGTTCTGTCCGAGCGCAAAGGCTCCCGGCACCGTCGCAATCAGGTTGATATTCGAAATCGGGTCAGTTGGTCCGGAAGGCCGATAAATCGCAGTCGGAAAGCCGACGTGCAGAGCCGCCTTGCCGTATCCCGTCCAGATTTTCTTGGCAACCAGCTCTGGGGTCATGCGAACCTCATGGCGCCATAGTTCCGGACATCGTATCTGGCCTGCCCGCGGGGGTTGAGCGGGATGCCGAGATATTCGGAAAGCTTTATCTGCCAAACCCGATAGAGGCTGGAGCGAAGCGCCAACTCGTTTGAGCGGCTTTCCCAAACGGCTGCTTTCTTTGTATCCAGGTTCTGCGAAGCTCCGGCATAGGCTCCCTCCAAGCCGTCCAGAATGGGCAAATAGCCGTGGATGGTCGTTGTACCGTCAAGGCTCGCCACCGGCGGTAGTTGGACACCGTTGGACGTGATTTGAGGCACGAGCAGTCCTGACCCGGCGGCAGTCAGCGTAAAGGCGAATGGTGCCACGATGCCAATCTCCGGGATTGCCACCGCATTTTGTGAATAGGGGCCCGTACCATATGGTGCTGCGGAATAAATCCCGGCAGCTTGGAGTACTGCGTTAGCGCTGATCGCCGCCACCAGTCCGTTAATGAGATTGAGTCTCGTATCAATCTCTGGATTTGGGGCCGGCGCCGCTGCGGTCACAGTTTGCGGCGACGACAGCAACGAACTGGAAATCGTCAGTGAAACCGTATCGCCGAGTTCAGGCTGTGGTCCGGAAAGGATGGCCGCGCCAAGATAGGCGCCCGTCATGCGGGTTTCTTCGTCGGGATTGAGATTGTTCAGCTTGTATTCGAGCTGGCCATAGGCTTCGAAAAACCGATATCCGGTGGCCGCGGAGCCGAGAACGGCGCCCGCAGGTGAAATCTTCAGGAGCCCGATAACCGGATATCCCATATGTCGGCGGATGGAAGATTTCTGTTCCTGCGTAAGGGCCACATTAGTGCTCCGTGCCTTCCGTCAGAGGAAACGCCTGATGGCAATGGGGGCAGCGGGCGACCTTCGTGCCCTCCGCCAAAGCCTTGATCGGAGCCGAAACGGCCAAGAGCCCGGCGATGAGTTCGCGATCCGTGATCGGGCGTCCTTCCGAGAACTGGACCGTCGTGCCGCCGAACGAATGGCTGAAATCCCGTTCGGCGACATAGACAGTCTTCCTGTCCATTGTTTCACCTGTGACATCGGCCACCAGTTCGGGCGGAAGCTCCGCGCGCGCGCGCTGGAAGAACGCCCCGCACTGTGGGCATTCCTTGACGCGGATCGGCGAGCCATGACCGCACTGTGTGCAGATTTTGAGAGGCGCTTTCGTCATGCGATGGGGGCTCCATCAGCGATCAGAAGCTTCACGAGGCCATAATCCATGATGTAGGGCACGCCTGCCCAATAGTTCTGGAGTGCGCCGTTATAGCCATAGGTGAAATTGTTGAAAACGATGACCGGACCATCGCCGCCGGAAAAGATACCTGTTAGCGGATCAAGTGTGACGGTCTCGGTGCTGGCGGCTCCTACAGTTGCCGTTTCGGTCGGACCACCGGCCAGCGTGAACGTGATGACAGCGGAGGTTCTCGAGAACGCTGTCGGGCCGGCGCTGGCAGGCCAAGTTACCGAGAGGACACCAGCGGCGTTTGTTGCCGCATACCCCGCAGCCGCCAGAACCGCATCCCCATTGACCAAGGCTTTTAGGCCAGCGGCAACTGCCGTCGCATCGTCTCCAGCGACGACGGTATAGGTCTTTGTGATCGGGCTGCCGGTTAGAAGAGAATTCGTGATGGTGAGGGCGACCGTATTACCGACCGCGCCAACACCGCCAGAGAGATTGCCGCCATTACCATAAGTGACAGTCTCAAGCTTCGTTCCGCCACCACCGATGGCATCAGTGATGACTGTGCTATTACCGATGGCCTGCGGCTCGGAAACGGTGATGACTGCCCCGACATTGGCGGCAGTGATGAAACCTGCCGTCAGAGTGGCATTGCCATTGATGAGCGCCACGAGGCCGGCGGCGATAGTGGCCACCGTGTCCGTGCCACCAACGGTATAGGTGACCGTAACGGGCAGACCAGCCACGCCGGCGTTGGTGAAAGTCAGCGCCACCGTATCGGTCGCCGCAGGTGTGCCACCAATGGTCGCGGTTTCCGTCGCCGTCATATTTGAGACAGTGCCGGTTTCGGCGGGACCGTTTGACCAAGCCAAAACGGTGAAGCCACCAGCATCTGGCGTTGCGACCAGCGTCACAACCGCAGCGGCCGAGGTCGCAGTAATGCCGGCCGCTGCCAAAGTGGCGTTAGCATTGATGGCATTTTTGACCGCCGTCGCCATATCGGTTGTGCTTTCGGCTCCCGTCACGGTCGCCTGCACGGAAACAGGCGCAGCCAACGCTCCCCCGGAGAACCGAACATTCAGCGTATCGGTCGCGGTGGCTGTGCCGCCGATGGTGATGGTTTCGGCTGCAGCATCCGCCCAGCCAGTCAGAACGGCAAAATTACCGATCACGCTCGGCCAATTGAAGGTGATGGCACCGGCCGCGACATCGGCATAGAGCCCGTGTGCCATAGCCGTGGCGTCGTCGTTGAAAGCCTTTGTCAGAGCATCCGCAACTACGGAAGCTGTATCGCCGCCTTGGACGGTATAACTTTTCTCAAGGAATCCGTTGGGCAGCAAACCATGTGTTACCCTCACGGTCACCACATCATTGGCCGTGAAGGTGCCCCCGATTGTTGCCGCCGCAGAAGCATCCGTCCTGGGATTTTCCTGCAGGAAAAGTGCGGGGGAGGTATGGTCAAGCGTGTCCGAGCCGGAACTGACATTGCGGTCGAAATTCGGGACCAGCGTCGGATTGCGCGGATCGAAAACGCCTGGCGTACCGGAAATAGGTGCGTTGACCATTTTACCTGCTCGTCATCTTGCCCGAACCCTTGGGCGTCATCTTGCGTCCCTGCTTTTCACGGAGTTCGACATGCGCCCTAGTCTGCTGGAGACCCGGCGCCTTGTCCCAGTCCTTGTGAAAAGCGGCGGGTAGCGGCGCGTTGGTTGACCCAATCGTTTCGATAGGATCGTTGACCCGTCGAATTTTCGCGCGCCGCACCTGCTTCACGTTGATTTCCTGCCGCCCGTCCGCGTTGCAATGGCGTTGCCATAGCCAGCGGCGCTGCGGGACTGCTGATTGCCCCTTCCCGTGCCGGCAGGCTGCTCGACGCCGCCCTCACCAGGGACCGTCATGCTGACACCCTTCTTCATGTTTTCGACCATCGGGTCGATGGCGCCGCGGCCGGCCTCTTTCGAGGCGCGGAGCGATTCGGAGACGTTTTTTGAAACAGGCTTCATCGAAGTTGTCCTTTCAGACTTAGCTTGCGGTCTCCAGGATTACCGCCCGCTTGTATAGCGCCGAGCTGGCGGTCGGAATGATGCTGGTGGTTGCGGTCAAATCGGTGGGGATCGCATAGCCACCGATCCAGACCCAGGCAAAGGACGCCCACTGCGCCAACCGATCCAGCGGCGGCCGGATAATGTGCGCCACGCTGTCGATCATGAACACGTCGGAGATGTTGTTCATACCTTCGCGGGTGAGCCAGGAATCCAGACCCTCGAAATCGCCTTCGATCATTGCTTCGGCGCCGATCACCAGCGGGCGGCGGACGGTCACGTTGACGGCATCGGTGACGCCGTTAGCGGTGTTCGTCGATGTCAACTGGACATAGGCTTCCGTCGTCGGAATGAAGGTCATATCCAATAGGCGGATGATGTCGCCCGTCTGATATTCCGACGACTGGTAACGGCCGGCGTAGAGGATCTTGAAATCCTGATCGGCGAAGAGCTGCCGCATCGAGGTGTTATCGAGGATGACGTGGTAACTGCCATCCGCGCAAGGAGGCACGGCGTTGTTTTTCAGGATCGTCGTTGCGTCCTGAAGGATGCCGAGCGTCAAAACGTCGCCGCCTTGCAGTTTCGCAGTCGTGGCGCGACCGAAGGGCCGCAGAACACGGGCGGCATTGGACGCGACGATGGCATCGCCATGAACCGGAGCCGTCGCGGTTGCAAAAGTCAGCACACCAGAAATCCCGTCCGGCGCCGTCGAATAATTAGTGCCATCGGCGACCGCTGCAGAAACCACCAGCGTCTGGGTAACGCCAGAGCCGGAAGTACTGATTTCGGCCACACTCAGAGTGTGCGCGCCGGAAATGGGTGTCGGGACGCCGTTCACAAGGACCGTGGTGAAGCCGCGAATATCGTCCACATGACAAGTTGTGGTTGTGGAGGAGCCGAGATCGACACGGACGCGGGTATTGCCACCGAGATAGGCGCCGAAAATCGAGGACCGAGCAATTCTCTCCAGCGACTGTGCCGCCTGGACGCCGTTGTTTCGGGCCACGCGGGTCATATTGTCCGCGATGGAGGCCAAATCGGCCATCAGATTCACGTCGGTCGCGTCGCCATATTCGAAGGTGGTCAGCGTATACTGTTCGAGCGCGGCGTCGGTCGCGGTCAACCCATTGTCGAGGGACGACGTTGAACCAGGATTGAGCGGTGCCGTGACCGGGTTCTTGCGCGAAGTGCGAGTTCGCGTAATTGCTTCGCCAAGACGGGCCGGGACGGTTTCCGGAAGCGCCTCGCGGCGGTAGCCGAGGATGGAATCCAGCCCCTCCTCAAATTCCCGTTCGAGAAATCCGGTCTGAAGTTCTGCCTGCAAAGCGGTCGGAAAGGCGGCCCAATTGGCCATGATGCGTCCCCATAAATCGGTTGCGAAGGTTTGGCTTCTAGCCGACCCGGACTTGGATACCGGCGCGGAGGACCAGCCTCAGGGGACAAATTCAATCGCCAAATAGTCATCAGCCATTTGACAGGCTTCTAGCCTATGCAACTGTAATTCCAATTTGGCGGCGCTGTCAACCATGCGGTACGGAATAACATTTCAACGCGAGCCGCGTACCCGGCGCCGCATTTGCGATTTCCAGTCGCGATAGGCGCCAGCGTCCATGCCCTTCACATCGGTCGGACGGGGCTCTGGATTGGCCGGCGGGCTGCCTGGGTTCCCGCTGGTGGAACGGGGAACAGGTGCCGGAGATGGCGCGGGGGGCGCAGCGGATAGATCACGAAAAAACTGCGGCTTCGTTTCCTTGAATTTTGCAACTGCTTCGGCCACGCCGGTCACGTTGCCTGCATCATCAACCGTGATGCCATCCCGCGAGATAAGGCCAACCAAATCGGGATCGAGGACGCCAGCGGCGGTCAGATGGGCTTTGAGTTCGGCGTCAACGATTTTAGGCTTGAGGCTTTCCATACGGGTGCGCTCCTCGGCGCGTGCTTGAGCGATTTGCTGGGGAACTGAGGTCTGCAACTGTTCGATCTCGGCTGCGAGTGTCCGCGCCCGTTCTTCTGCGTCACGGGCAGAAATCCGGCGGGCGGCGGCTTCGGCACGCACCTCAGCCAGGTCGCGCTCCACGTCAGCTAAGCTGCGTCCATTGGAAGGAGCCGGGGTAGGCGGCACGGGGGGCGGTGTGGGCGATGGCGGAGGCGTGGGAGCAGGATCAGAAATCGGTGCGGGATCACCAGCATGGCTCATGAAACAGTATCCTCTTGGAATTACTTGATTATCACTTCACGCGCTTTAGTCGAGGATTTCTCCGTTTGGCCGCCTTGCTGGCCTTTCTGGTACTCGCAGCCAGAATGGCGCGCGCGCGCTTTGCGCTGACGCCCCGCTTGCGGGCGATCTTTTTTGAAACCGCTTTGAAACCAGGATGTGCTTTGGACATGGAGTTCTCCTTCAGATGGCACCAGCGAGATCAACGCTGGCTGAAGACCCTGTCATGGTGGCGAGCCGGGATTTGATCCAGCGGACAGGACCGCTGATTTGCGTGAGACCGGCCGCCGTCAGAGTATTGGCTTTGATGCCGTTGGCACCGTTACCGAAAGTGACAGTTTCCGATGCGCCGACCGATAGAGCACTCGTGACCGACATGGGATTGGTAACCGGCTCTCCGGTTCCGGCGTCAGGCGGGTAAACTCCAGGATTGGGCGCAATGCTTGGCCAAGAGACAGTAATAACGGCGCTGGCGCTGGATGCGCCAATACCCAAGGCTGCGAGTCTCGTGTCCGCATTGATGGCAGTGGCAATCCCAGCAGCAATGGAAGTCGTCGAATCACCACCCTGAACCGTGTAGGAAACAATATTGCCGCCGGGTAAGAGCGGTCCGCTAAATTTCAACCCGACTGTATCCGTAGCCGTTACCGACCCGCCAATGGTGGCCGTGATCTCATTATCCGGTGGCGCCGAGGCGTTGCTGATCCAGATTTCGCAGGAAATCGCGCTGAATGTGCCATCAAGAATGATTGCGAGGCTTTTGGCGAAAGCGGCCGGAACCCAAAGCCCCTCGAACGGAGCGGCGGCTACACCATCCAAAAGCGACGCATAGAGCGACGCC
This sequence comes from Pseudomonadota bacterium, assembly GCA_021813195.1. The sequence goes on along the minus strand of JAKALI010000125.1, from coordinate 1,859 downwards.
GGACCATTGAAAGGCGCTGCCTGATAATCGGTGAGCATCTAAGCCTCCTGTCGGATTTCTGCAATGACATCCTCTGGCCCGACGACGCCGCCCAGCTCGATGTACCAAGTAATATACCCGCTTGCCGGGGCATCCAAGGGAAAGAATGCTTTCATACACTCCACTTCGCCGATGCGATCTCCTTCTTGGACGAAAGCGCCGTCTTCGGCCGATTGGACTGCCAGCATCCCCGTCAATTCTGTGTGAACCGGAATTTTTGCCATCCCATTGATCTTTCAGAATATTTCCCTCGTTGATTCGCGCCAGCTAACGGTGAAATTGATCGCATCGGAATGCTTGAGGCAATACAGATGCGCAATCAAGCCGCCCTTTGAAAAGCTCGTCACAACAAACGACCCGGTAAAACAGGACGGCTGTTCCCAGAGATCACGACCTTCCCCGTCCATTATACAGGCTTTGGCCCATGCGCCTTGGCCCACAATCTGGGCGCAGTAGAGTTCGCAGTCGCGGCGTGCGAGCCGAAAAATTCCCGGCGTGAGCAGTGCGGCTGAACGCGTCAAAGAGCCAGGTGCAGGTGGAATGTAGAGATCGACAATATCACGCGGGTCGAATTCAAACATTGGAGGCCGCTCGCTGCTTGAGCAGACGGACAAGTTCTTCCGTGAAAAGCGCTTCGGCGTATTTCCGGGTGGCGATTTCATCCGGCTCTCGCGTCTTCGTGGCCGTGATGGCTTGGACCACGAGGCAGGCGGCCGTGCAGGTCATGGCGCGGATCACGTCGCCTTTCTGATCGTTCAGACCATGATTGGCAATCCAGATAGTTAGCGGCTCGACGAAATCCAGCATGAGTTCGGCCCAGAGACGTGCTGCCGGGTCCACAGAACATTCGGCGCGCTTTCGATAATGGGCCTTTTGGACCGCGATAGCGCGGTTGAAGGCGTCTTCTTGGGCTTCGGTTGGCGCCATCATTGGCCAAGCTCGACTTTCGGCGTGGCTACGCGCACAGGCATCCAGACGATGGTGGCGAAGACAGCAACACCGTGGCCGCCACCATCCGCCAGAAGCGTCAGGCCGTGATAAAATCCGGCATCGACCATCCAGCTACCCATAACTGCCGGGGTCGCTCGATAAAATGCCCGGCCGTTGCGCTGGTCATACTGCTTGTTCCGCATCTTGGAGCCATCGGGCTGGACGAGGTACTCTTCCATCGTCTCGTCGGGGAATAAGCCGCGATCATCTGGAACACCATCGAATGCCACCAAAGAGCCGGAGCCGGCATGGGTCACCGCCATAGTACGCAGGACGCCCGGCCCTTCCTCGAAGACGTAAAGTCCTGGAGTTTTAATCAGGAAGCACTTCCCGCCCAACTTCGGAGATGGCATTACGATACGGCGCGGTTCAAAATCAGCCAAATGTCGGCCCTCCGGTTATGGCTTGCTGGGCTGCGTCGGCAGGACCGTTTTCGGTGAGGCCAACAGGATCGGCGCCATCATCTGCCGGCGGTGCATCTTCCGGCCCTAGAGCCGGCGGCGCAGTTTCGAAGACTTCGCCCGGCGTATCGCCGATTTCCCTGTCCGAAATCTCTGCCACCGGGTCTCCTTCGAGTTCTAGGGTGGTTAGATCAAGATTCGAACGGACGACGAGGCGCGCTTCGTCGAAGGTCATGAGTTGGGCGGCCTCGGGCGGCATTTGTTCAGTAGAAGCCGGTCGCTGGATCGGCTGCCCGTCAGGACCGATATCCGTACTAGCGGCGGTCGCTGGTTTGTACGGCGCCTTGAGAGGGTTGATTAGAATCGAAAGAGCCGTCGCAAGCGAGGCGAGATCGCTTGCTGTCGGCTGATACAGGCGCGGCCACTGAA
>JAKALI010000124.1 GCA_021813195.1 Pseudomonadota bacterium | reverse complement strand
TGTCTCTCCATATCGCACAAGCACGTCAGCGACCGGCCTGCGATTTTCCAGTCCCATCGATGCACACTGAAGCGAAGCATTGCTATCGCATTACCACACTTGGCAGCCGGCAGCGTGGCCGGGATGCCGCGGTAAGACCGGATTTGACGCTACATCGACCGATCAACCGCGTTGCAGCTCCAAATCCACCGATTTGAACCCCTTGCCGTCGGTCGAAATCGAAATGAGCTGGCTTTGGCCTTCGAGCGTAATCGACATCGTCGCCTCGATGGTGCCGGTGATGGTCAGATCGATTCGGTCGCCATCGGCAGCACCCCTCACGTCGCCTGTCGAGTTGAACGACCGTTCCTCCCAAGTCCCCGAAATGCCGGCGCCATTGTTCTGCAGGCTTGCGCGCAGATCGATCTTGTTGGAGGCGCTGGCGCAGGCGAGCGCGATCCCGAGGGTTGCGCCCTCGTCTTTGGCCGTGAAATACGCCTTGCAGCTCAGCGCCTCGGATTGACCGCTCGCGAGCTGAACACGGCCCTCGCCTCGCCAAGTGCCGGCGAGGCTGCGGAACGAGGGATCAGCGGCGGCTGGCAGAGCAGACAGCAGGCCCGCGGCCAAAGCCAGAACAGAGCGGCCGGTCGAGCCGCAACAGAACGCGATGGTCATAAGCCCTGGCTCCTCAACGCCCGTCTCACGAACGGCCAAACTTCGCGCGCGCGGCCTGCGGTGGCCAAATCCTGAGACCTAAGGGATGACGTGATCGATAATTACGGCCGTAGTTGGCCCATACCCGCCACCACCCAGGGTGCGCTTCATCGAACTGGCGCGGGAGGTTCTGTTGGTGGCATACTCCCTCGTTATGACAACGTCCGTGCTGATAACAGGTTTTGGTCCTTTCCCCGGTGTCGAGTGTAACGCATCGGCTCATCTGGTCCGCGAGCTTGCCCGCACCGCCCGCACCCGATTAGCTAACGCGACCGTGCGCGTAGCCGTGCTCCCCGTGACCTGGATCGAGGCCCCGGCGCTACTGCGCGACGTCATGGACGAGGTTGAGCCCGATCTCGTTCTCCAATTCGGCGTCTCTGCGGAGGCAGACGGTTTCATCCTGGAACGCGTCGCCGTCAACGCCTGCTGCGCGTCGGCCGATGCGTCCGGTTGCTTTCCGGAGCGCGAGGACCTGCTACCTGGCGGCCAAGGCCGCCGCATCTCGACGCTGCCGCTTGTCCGCATCGCCCGCGCCCTGCGCCGCTCGGCTTTGCCGGTGACGATATCTGAGAATGCGGGGCGCTATTTGTGCAATGCCGCACTCTATCATGGGCTCGACCACGCGGCCGCCATGCCAAAACGTCCGCGCTGCGGTTTCATTCACATTCCCGCTCATCTGAGCGAGGAACGATCTGCTGCGCGACCATGCTTGTCTCACGGCGAGGCTCTCATCGGAGCAACGATTATCCTGCAGACGTGCCTGGCTGCCGCGACAAAGTCTTTCGGGCGACCGAAGCGGCCAGCGCGGGAGCAGCACACATGAACCGGTTGGCGCTGACCATTTTGGCTTTGGGTTGTGCGTTGGCTGCGCCCGTCCTCGCCGACCCCTACCCGTCGCCCGCGCCGACGCGCATCGGCCAGGTTTTTAAGTCTCCCACTTGCGACTGCTGCAGCAAGTGGGTGGCGCATATGGCAGCCAACGGCTTTCAATTGCGCGAGATGGACATGCCCACTCAAGACCTCAACCTGTTGAAGCAGAGACTTGGTCTGACACGTGCGCAGGCCTCGTGCCACACGGCGATGATTGGACCCTACGTGATCGAAGGCCACGTCCCCGCCGACGATGTCATCCGCTTGCTCAACGACGCACCGGATGCACTGGGGCTCAGTGTTCCTGGTATGCCGATCGGCTCGCCGGGGATGGAAGTCGGCGATCAGAAGGAACCCTACGACGTCCTGCTGATGAAGAAGGATGGCACCACCGACGTCTTTGCACGTTATTGAACATCATGGCACATGAGGCTTCAGTCAGACGCGCCCGGCCTCGGTAACACGAAGACTTCACCGCAGCTGTGGATGGCCGGCGGGCTGTTTCGCATCGCAAGCTCCAGCACCTCATAGGTCAGCGCGCGGGTCAACAAGGCATCCAAGCGCCCCCTCACCCTCACATAGGGCTTCACGGCGCCAGTGTTCGGATCGACGTCGAAGCGTAAGGGATGTTCGCGATCACAGATGACGACATCATCGACGTTCGTTCGAAAGACGAGGGCATCCCCGCGTTCCGTCTGGGCCAATTCCATCTCAACAGCAAGAAACGGGGCATCGGCCACATGAACGAGGACCTTTTCTGCCGGCGTTACCAGAAATGTCCGCCCATCGGCTTCGCGACGCAAGACGCTGGCGAATAGACGCACGAGCCCTGGCCTCAGGATCGGGCTGCCGAGATAGGCCCAGGTTCCATCGGCACCAATAGCAAGGCCGATATCGCCGCATTCGGGCGGATTCCAGCTGTCAACCGGGGGACGGCCCCGGCCGGCGGCAGCCGACAGCGCCTCCAGAAGTGTTGAGAATGGCTTTTGGTCCAGAGTTTTCATCCTGCAAGCTCAATCTGCAATGATTTTTGGGGCGTCAAGTACGGGAGGCCGTTACGCAGGTTTAACTTGACCTTGAGGCTTGCTCGCCGGGCAGTATCGGCTAGGTTCTAAACTTAAGCTCGCGCCCAACTGGTCGAGCCGAAAGCATACGCAGTGACTTGGGCCATGGCCTGGGCGATGGAGATGAGCGTGACAACCCTGACGTCCACCGACGACAACATTGTTTCACGTCTTGAGACGGCTGCCGAACTCGTTCAGCGCGCGCACAGGGCGGCCGCGAGCGTCATTTTTGGCCAAGACATCGTGATCGAGCGCACGCTCGTCACACTCCTCTCGGGCGGTCACGCGTTGCTTATTGGCGTTCCGGGTCTCGCGAAAACTCTGCTCGTTGAAACGCTCGGCCGTGTGCTGGCGCTCGATGCCAAGCGCATCCAATTCACCCCAGACCTCATGCCATCCGACATCATCGGCGCGGAAGTGCTGGAGGAAAGCGCATCCAAAACCCGGGCCTTCCGCTTCATCAAAGGGCCGATCTTCACCCAGTTGCTGATGGCCGACGAGATCAATCGCGCAAGCCCGAAAACCCAGTCGGCGCTCTTGCAGGCCATGCAGGAACACCACGTCACCGTCGCCGGTCAGCGCCACGACATCCCCACACCGTTCCATGTGCTCGCGACCCAAAACCCACTTGAGCAGGAAGGCACCTATCCTCTCCCCGAAGCGCAGCTTGACCGCTTCTTGTTGCAGATCGACGTAAGTTATCCCGATCTCGCCGCGGAGCGTCGCATGTTGTATGCAACCACCGGCACCGAGGAGCGCAAACTGGAAGCGGTCATGAGCGCCAGTGACTTGATGGCGATTCAGCGTCTGGTGCGCCAGATCCCGGTCCCCGACAAGGTTGTCGAAGCGATCCTGAAGCTCGTGCGCTCCGCGCGTCCCGGCACGGGCGCCGACGCGGATGTCGATCGCTTCGTGGCGTGGGGACCAGGACCGCGGGCGAGCCAATCGTTGATGTTGGCGGTGCGCGCCAAGGCCCTGATCGATGGCCGCCTCGCGCCTTCCATTGACGACGTCATCGCACTCGCCGAGCCGATCCTCAAGCACCGCATGGCGCTGACCTTCGCCGCACGCGCAGAAAACGAAGATCTGGCGGGCATCATCGCCCGGCTTGCCAGCAAGGCCGGATAGAACGTTTCATGGCATTGCGCACACCCCAACCGCCGGATTCTGCGAGCATGGCAGGACGCGCCTCGGGTTTATTCAGCACGGCCGCGGCGAGCGGAGCTGCCGAACTTGAGCACAGCGCCCACGAGTTGGCAGAGCGGCTGCCGGATCTCGTCATCGACGCGCGCCGGGTGGCGCAGACCGTTGCCCACGGCATTCATGGCCGGCGGCGCACGGGACCGGGCGAGACGTTCTGGCAATTCCGCCCCTATGAAAGCTCCGATAGCGCGCACCTGATCGACTGGCGCCGCTCTGCATCCTCCGACCACGTTTATGTCCGCGAACGCGAATGGGAGGCTGCGCACACGGTCTGGATGTGGGCCGATCTCTCACCATCCATGGACTTCAAAAGCCACCTCGCACCCATCACCAAGCGCGATCGCGCGCTCGTGCTGATGCTGGCGGCAGCGGAACTCCTGGTCCGCGGCGGGGAACGTGTTGGCATCATCGGCATGACGCGGCCGACAGGCAGTCGCAAGGTTGCCATGCGACTTGCCGAAGCGATCCTTGCGCAAGGCTTCACCTCCCAAGCGACCAAGAGCCATCCACCAAGCCAGCCCCTGCCGCGCTACTGCGATGCGCTGCTCTTGAGCGACTTCCTGGCACCGATCGAGTCAATCCGTGCGCGGATCGAACTACTTGCCGGTGCGGGTGCCAAAGGTCATCTGGTGCAGGTCTTGGATCCCGCAGAGGAGACGTTGCCCTACGAGGGACGTGCGGAATTCATGTCGCCGTCGGGCCGCGAACGCTATCTCGCGGACCGCACCGAAAGCCTGCGCGAAACCTATCAGCGCCGCTTTGCGGCGCACCGGGCGGCGCTTGAAGAGATGGCAAAGCGGCTCGGCTGGTCGTTCCTCGTCCATCATACCGACCGACCTGCCAGCGAACCGTTACTGACCCTATCGATGCGACTCGCCGGAGACGTCGCCACCTCCTATCGCCGCGCTGCGGCGGCCCCCGATGTGCCAAGCGAGGTCGTGCAATGAGCTTTGCCGGTCTCGCCTTTCTCAATCCTTGGGTGCTGACGGCGTTGGCCAGCCTCCCGCTGATCTACTGGCTGCTGCGAACCGTCCCGCCGCGGCCGCGTCAGATCGCATTTCCTCCGACCCGCATCCTGATCGGCATCGAGAACAAGGAAAAGACACCTGCGCGCACGCCGTGGTGGCTGCTGCTGATCCGCCTTCTGGCTGCGGCGCTGCTGATCTTGGCGCTCGCCGAACCGGTGTTGAACCCGCGTGAGAGTACCGCGCTCAAGGGCTCGGGGCCCGTGGTGATCGTTCTCGATAACGGCTGGGCTTCGGGCGCGCGGTGGAGTGACATGACCGCGATGACCGCGCGCACCATCGACGATGCGGAGCGCCAAATGCGGCCGGTTGTTCTTGCCGCGACCGCACCCGCTGCCAAGACCATGAGCGTGAAGGTCGAGTCGCCCACAGACGCACGCTCGACGCTGGCAGCGCTCCAGCCTCAGCCATTTGCGCCATCCCGCATGACCGTCGCCGACAGTATTGCCGCAGCGTTATCGACGACAGAACAAGCGAATGCGAGCGCAATCTGGATCACGGACGGCGTCGACCACGGTGGCGAATCGGCTGAATTTGCGTCGAAGCTCGCCGCAACGGCCAGCGGCGCCCCGATCGCTTTGGTGGAACTGTCGGGACCGAACGCGCCCCTTGGACTTGCGGCGTCGGTGACCCCTGACGGCGGCCTGCAAGCGCGCATCCTACGCACCTCCACGGGGACGCGGCAGGGCACGGTCCATGCGCTCTCGGCACGCTCTCAGCGACTGGGTGAGGCGAATTTCAACTTTTTGGGTGAGGAAAGGGAAACGACGGTCACGTTCCAGTTGCCACTTGAATTGCGCAATCAGGTTACGCGGCTTGAAATTGCGGGCGAGCGCTCGGCGGGCGCGGTCAGCCTGCTCGATCAGCGATCGCAATGGCAACGCGTGGGCCTCATCAGCGGTGAAGCTCAGGAGCGGGCCCAGCCCCTGCTCGCCCCGCTCTACTATCTGGAGCGCGCCATCAAACCTTTCACCGAGATTGTGTCGCCAGGTGAGAAGAACCTGTCATCGGGCATTTCAAGACTGATCGATGATCGCGCGAGCCTCATCATGCTCGCCGACATCGGGACCATCGCGGGCGAAGCCAAAGAAAAACTCGCAGAATGGATCGGGCGCGGCGGAGTCCTTGTCCGGTTCGCCGGCCCGCGCCTTGAAAAGGGCGGCGACGACTTATTGCCCGTAGCGCTGCGCGTGGGCGGGCGCACGCTGGGCGGTGCGCTCTCCTGGTCGAGCCCGCAGCCATTGGCGCCGTTTGACGACAACAGCCTGTTTGCGGGGCTGCAAATTCCCGCCGATGTAACGATCCGCCGACAGGTTCTCGCCGATCCCGCCATGCTGACACCCGAAGTCAAGGTGTGGGCGAGATTGCAGGATGGCACGCCGCTCGTCACAGCCGAACGGCGGGGCGAAGGTCATGTCGTGCTGTTTCACGTTACGGCCAACGCGGACTGGTCCAATCTGCCGATGTCGGGATTGTTCGTTGAAATGCTGCGCCGGATCACTCAACTCGGCAATCTGACCGGCCCTCCGCCCACTGGCGCGGAACCGTCGTCATCGACGCGTTCTGACACGAGCACCGCGCGAACGACCTCCGGCACCGGCGACTTACTGGCCCCAACGGTCACGCTTGATGGCTTTGGCGTGTTACGATCGCCGCCGCCGACTGCTCAGGCGATTGCGGCGTCGAAGGCCGACACCGCCGAGGCGTCTCTCGATCATCCGCCTGGTTATTACGGCACAGGGGCAAGCCCCCGCGCGATCAATGCGGTGCGCAGCGACGCCAAGCTCGAGCCTATCGGCAATTTGCCAGCTCCGAGCGAGCGACGCGGCTATGACTCCCAGGCGAGCGTGGACTTGAAGCCCTGGCTGATCCTCGCCGCGCTAGGCTTGCTGCTCGCCGACATTGTCGCTGTGATCGTTTTGATGGGCGGGCTTGCCTTGGTCAGCCGGCCACGTGCTCCACAGACGACGGCTGTGCTTGCGCTCGCTCTGGCGTCGGGCTTGACGTGGAGCCCTGAGCCGGCGGACGCGCAGGATTTCGAATTGCCAAGCCGGTTCATCTTCCCCGGACGCGAAGAGTCCCGCCCGACCGCCACGACCATACCCGCCGAAATCGCACCAGCCGACCAGATTCCCGTCCGCGCCACGTCGAAAGTCACGTTCGCTTATGTGCTGACGGGTGATCCGGCCGTCGATGAAACGAGCCGCCTTGGCCTCAAAGGGCTTGTTCGCACACTGAAGTCGCGCACCGCGGTGGAGCCGGGTGAGCCGATGGCCGTCGATATCGTAAACGATGAGATTGTCTTCTTCCCCGTTCTGTATTGGCCAGTGGTCGATACGGCGCAGGCCTTACCGGCCGAGACACTTGCGAAAATCGACGCTTACATGAAGCAGGGCGGCATGATCATCTTCGATACGCGCGATTACGGCCGCGGTTTGCCCTCCGGCATGGCCATGGCCGGTGAACGCGGACCTGTGCTCCAGCGCTTGATCGGAGCCCTGGATCTGCCCCGCCTGGAACCGGTGCCCGAAGACCACGTGCTCACGAAAGCCTTTTATCTCCTGCAAAGCTTTCCAGGGCGGTGGGACGGCGGTGAGTTATGGGTTGAAGCTCAGGAGGATCGCGAGGAGCCTGGCTCGGAGGCGATTTCCGAGCGGCGGGCGCGGCGAGCCGATGGAGTCACATCGATCATGATCACGCCCAACGATTTCGCCTCGGCCTGGGCCTTGGATGAGCGCGGAAAGCCGGTCTATCCCGTCGTGCCCGGTGGCGAGCGCCAGCGTGAAATGGCCATGCGAACGGGAGTCAACATCGTGATGCACGCACTGACCGGCAATTACAAAGCCGATCAGGTGCATGTGCCTGCCCTACTCGAACGGCTGGGCCAATGAGTAGAACCGCATGACTTGGTCCATCGACTTCGCGCCACTTCTTCCTGCGACCGTCATGTGGGTCGCGGCAGTATGCGTCGGCGTGCTCGTCGCACTGCTTGTGGCACGTCGCAGCCGTGGCGCCATGCTGAGGGCGATCAGTCTTTCGGCCCTGCTGCTGGCGTTAGCAAATCCGATGCTGCGCCAGGAAGAACGCGAAAGTCTCGCTAACATCGCGATTGTTGTGGTCGATGAAAGCGCAAGCCAGCAATTGGACCAGCGTCCCGCGCAGACGGCGGCTATTCGGGCCGAGCTCGAAAAAAGAATGGGAGCGATCCCGAATCTTGAAGTGAAGTTTGTCAGCGCAGCCCGACCGGGGGAGGCTGGAGGTCGTGGCACCAATCTGTTTGCCGACCTCAATGCCGCGCTGGCCGATGTTCCTCCGGACCGCATCGCCGGCGTCATTCTTGTCACCGACGGTCAGGTTCATGACGTACCCAATTCGGTGCAGGCGCTCGGCTTTGAAGCCCCGGTCCACGTCCTGCTGACCGGCCGCCCCAACGAATTCGACCGCCGCATCGAAATCGAAAAAGCCCCCCGTTATGGACTCGTCGGACAAACCCGGGAAATCGAAGTACGCATCATCGAAGTTGGCGCCCAAAAGCGTACCGGGGACATGGTGAACCTGATTGTGCGCCGGGACGGCGAGCCTGACGATGTGCGCCGTGTCGAGATCGGCCAGACGGCCCGCATCGATATGGCATTTCCGCATGCTGGCACGAACATTTTAGAACTCGAACTGGAAACAGCCCCTGGCGAACTCACACCGGCCAACAACCGCGCGGTGATCGCCGCAGAGGGCGTACGGGAAACCTTGCGCGTCCTGCTCGTTTCGGGCGAACCGCATGCGGGGGAGCGAACGTGGCGCAACCTGTTGAAGTCCGATGCTGCGGTCGATTTGGTGCATTTCACCATTCTGCGGCCACCAGAGAAGCAGGATGGCACGCCCATCAATCAGCTGTCTCTCATCGCATTCCCGACCCGGGAATTGTTCTTGGAGAAGATCAAGGACTTCGATCTCATCATCTTCGACCGCTATGAGCATCGCGGCATCCTGCAGCTCAACTACTACGATAACATCGCCCGCTACGTTGAAGAGCACGGCGGGGCCTTGCTCATTGCAGCTGGCGACGACTATGCCGGAGCCACGACGATCTTTCGCACACCTCTGGCCCCCGTTCTGCCCGCGCGGCCAACGGGGCGCGTGTTCGAGGAGCCGTTTCGAGCCGCCATCACCCCGGATGGTGCAAAGCACCCGGTGACGCGCGCCCTACCCGGCGCCGGTGCGCCTGGGGAGGCGGCTTCCTGGGGGCGCTGGTTCCGTCAGGCGGAAGTGAAATCCGATCGCGGCCGAACCGTTCTGGAGGGAGCGCGCGCAAACCCGCTCCTCATTCTCGATCGGCGTGGAAAGGGCCGCGTGGCGCTACTGACGTCGGATCACGCTTGGCTGTGGGCGCGCGGGTTCGAAGGTGGCGGTCCG
>JAKALI010000123.1 GCA_021813195.1 Pseudomonadota bacterium | reverse complement strand
ACTGGGGCTTTGCCCGCGCCGTCTGCGCCGAGGTGAAAGCGCACAGCTTCGATCTGGTGCAATCGCACGAGCGCATCAGCTGCTGCGACGTCTATCGCGCCGGCGACGGCGTGCATCGCCAGTGGCTTGCCAACCGCTCCCGGGCGGCCGGGTTGCTCGAGCGCATTGCCCTCGTGCTCAACCCTTACCATCTGTACACGAGGGCTGCTGAAAAGCGCCTATTCGAGAGCCCGCACCTGCGCGCAGTGATCTGCAACTCGAACATGGTCAAGGAGGAAGTGCGCCGCTACTTCGGCTTGGCCGAGGACAAGCTGCACGTGATCTACAACGGCGTCGACCTCGCCGCCTTCAATCCGGCGCTACGCGGGGAGTGGCGAGCGCGAAAACGCGCTGAACTCGGCATCTCCGATTCATCGATGGTGTTTCTTTTCGTAGGCTCTGGCTTCGCGCGCAAAGGCGTGCCGCAATTGTTGCGTGCGATGACCGGCGTGCGCGATGCGCACCTGATCGTAGTGGGCGCGGACCGGGAGCTCGCATCAATGCAGAGCGCAGTGGGAGATATGAAGCTTGCCGATCGCGTGCACTTCGCCGGCGCGCAAAAGGACGTGAAGCCCTGGTACGGCATGGCCGATTGCTTCGTCCTGCCCACGCTGTATGATCCATTCCCAAATGCAGCGTTGGAAGCCATGGCCTGCAGCCTGCCGCTAATTACCACCTTGCAGTGCGGCGCGGCCGAGTTCATCGAAAGCGGTGTCGAGGGCTACGTTTCCCGCGACGCTCTCGACGTGGTCGAACTCGCGCGCTGCCTCAACCTTGCGGCCGCGCCTGGCCACGCAGCGAAGATGGGCGTAGCGGCGCGGCGCAGGGTGGAGCCGTACGGGCTGGATGCTATGGCGCTGCGGTTGACGGAACTCTACGCGCGCCTTATAGAATCCAAGTAGCCGGGCGGCATTGCCTAATACACGGGCTTGCGATAGATTGCCCGGTACTCGCAATTTAATCCATTTGGTTCTGTACGGGCGCTGAGCAGCTATGGCCTCACAGTTGTCAATGCCTGCAACATAGCCTTTCTAGAACCCGCTCTGGAAGCTGGATTTCAAAAATAGAAGTTCAGAATTTAGAAGAAAAGACCAGTGCCGCGCATTTTCGACAACATCGACAAGGATCTGCTTCCGGCGCTGCGCGCTTCGCTGGAGGTGTCCGAGCGAGCGGATTTCTGTGTCGGGTACTTCAATCTGCGCGGATGGCGCCAGATCGATGACCGGATCGAGCGGTATGCGGGCGGGGAGAAGTCGCGTTGCCGTGTGCTGGTCGGGATGCAGCGGCTGCCGCAGGAGGAATTGCGCGCCGCACTGACTTTAACCGGCGATGTCGCCGGGCTGGATGGTGCCACGGTCAAGCGGCAGCGACGTGAGTTAGCCGAACAGTTCAAGACCCAACTCACACTCGGGGCCCCCAATGAGGCCGATGAAACGGGCCTGCGCTGCCTTGCTCGTCAGTTGCGATCAGGTAAGGTCATCGTAAAACTGTTCCTCCAATATCCGCTGCACGCGAAGTTGTATTTGCTCTTCCGCGCCGACCCGCAGAATCCCATGGTCGGGTATGTCGGCAGCAGCAACCTTACTTTCTCGGGGCTGCTCAAGCAAGGGGAACTCAATGTCGATGTCCTCGACGAAGACGCGTGCGCCAAGCTTTCGGCATGGTTCGATGCGCGCTGGAACGAACGCTGGTGTGAAGACATTTCGGAAGAACTCGCCGAACTGATCGAACAGAGCTGGGCGCGTGAAGAGGCGGTCCCGCCATACCAGATTTATCTGAAAATGGCCTACCATCTGTCGCGCGAGGCGCGGCAGGGCGTGACCGAGTTTCGCATTCCCAAGGTGTTCGAGGGCGAACTGCTCGAATTTCAGGCGAGAGCGGTGCAGATTGCCGCCAACCACCTCAACAAGCGTCACGGCGTGCTGATCGGGGACGTTGTAGGCCTGGGCAAGACGCGCATTGGTGCTGCGCTGGCGAGAATGTTCGAGGATGACTTCGGCATCGAAACACTGATCGTCTGTCCGAAGAACATCGTTCCAATGTGGGAGAACTACCGCGAACAGTACGGTCTGCGCGGACGGGTCATGTCGCTGACCCGAGTCGCGCGCGATCTGAGGGACTTGCGGCCCTATCGCCTGATCCTAATCGACGAAAGCCACAACCTGCGTAATCGCGAGGGGCGGCGTTACAAAGCGCTGCTGGAATACATACGCGAGTGCCAGGCCAAGGTGATCATGTTGTCGGCCACGCCTTACAACAAGGACTATCGCGACCTTTCCAATCAATTGCGCCTGTTCCTGCCGGAAGACAAGAGCTTGTTTGCGCGTCCGGAGAAGCTGATCGAGACCGAATTCAATGGTAACGAACGGCTGTTTGAGAGCAAGAAACAATGCAAAGCCAATACCCTCCAGGGCTTCGAGCATAGTCCGCACGCTGAAGACTGGCGAAATCTGCTGCGGCATTACATGGTGCGCCGCACGCGCAGCTTTATTCTGGAACATTACTCCTTGCTCGACGAGAAGGGCCGACCGTATTTGGAGCTGGACGAAAGCAATCGCGCTTATTTTCCCAAGCGTCATGCGCGCACGCTGGGCTTTCCCATCCGCGATACCGATCCAGGTGATCAATACGCCCGCTTGTATGCGGATGATGTGGTCGACATGGTCAATCGCCTCAAGCTGCCTCGCTACGGCTTGGGCAACTACGTCGATGAAAAGCGGAAAGACGAGGCGAGCGCGGCGGAGACCAGGTCGCTGGACGATCTGGCGCGTGCCGGCCGGCGGTTGATGGGGTTTTGCAGGACCAATCTTTTCAAGCGGCTGGAATCGTCCGGGGGCTCTTTTCTGATGTCGCTGGAGCGGCATGCCCTGCGTAATTACGTTTTTCTCTACGCATTGGAACAGAATCAGCCCTTGCCGATCGGCAGCCAGGATGCGGCATTGCTCGATCCTCGCCTGGTCGATGACGAGGATGGTTACGCCGCCCGCGACCTGATCGAAGAAGCGGAAGACGGCGACGAAGCTAATGGATTGGTCGTGATGGAAGCCAACGAGAGTGCGATGCGCGCCGAGGCCGCGCGCGCCTATCGCACCTATTCCGGCCATGCAAAGAAGCGCTTCAAGTGGATGGATACGAAATTCTTCAGGAAGGACCTGGCGGCCGACCTGATGGCCGACGTGCAGGCCATCCTCGAATTGCTGCGCCGCGTCGGGCTCTGGGATGCCGCCAGGGACACAAAACTAAACGCGCTTGCGTCCCTGATCGAGGACAAACACCCTAAACAGAAGTTGTTGATCTTTACCCAGTTCGCCGATACCGCACGCTACCTCGGGTGCGAGCTCGATCGTAGGAAGGTTAAATCGCTAGGTGTGGTCACGGGCGACACCCCCGACCCCTCCGCTATGGCTTGGCGGTTCAGCCCGGTTTCCAACGAGAAACGCAAGCAAGTCGCCAAAGCGGAAGAACTCAGGGTACTCATTGCGACGGACGTGCTCTCCGAAGGTCAGAACCTGCAGGATGCCGCCATCGTCGTCAATTACGACCTGCCCTGGGCCATCATCCGGTTGATCCAGCGCGCGGGCCGCATTGACCGCATCGGCCAGAAAAGCAGTGAAATCGAGTGCTATAGTTTTTTGCCTGCCGAAGGTGTGGAGCGCATCATTCGCCTGCGTTCGCGAGTGCGGGAGCGACTCAAGCAGAACGCGGAGGTCGTCGGTACCGACGAGGCGTTTTTCGAGGACGATTTCAGCGCCGAAACGCTGCGCGACCTATACAACGAGAAGGCCGGCGTACTGGACGATCCGGAAGACGACGAGGTCGATCTCAGTTCCTACGCCTGGCAGATCTGGAACGACGCCACCAAGGACGACCAGCCGCTGAAGGCAGCCGTCGAGGCGCTGCCGCCTGTGGCCTACTCCGCCAAGGGCATGGACGCCGAGGATGGTGTGCTGGTGTATCTGCGTACCCCCGACGACAATGACGCCCTCGCGTGGTTTAACAGCAAGGGAGACGTCGTCACGGAATCGCAACTCGACATCCTGCGCGCAGCGGCCTGCACCCCGGAAACGCCCGTCAGGCCTCGATCTACGGGCCATCACGACCTGGTCAGGCAAGCGGTGGAGAATCTGCTCGATCAGGAAAAGAGCACCGGCGGCAACCTCGGTCGGCCGTCCGGCCCGCGCGCCAAGACTTACGAGAAACTGAAGCGCCATGCCGAGCATCTGCGTGGCACGCTGTTCGAATCACCCGAACTGTTGCGCGCCATCGATGACATCTACCAGCGTCCGCTGAAGGAAGTCGCCGCTGATACCCTGCAGCGCCAGCTTAGAACCGGCATCGCCGACGATGCATTGGCCGAACTAGTCATTATGTTGCGCGAGGAAGCCAAGCTGGTGCAGGACGAGGAAGAAGCCGCGCGGCGCGAACCGCAGATCATTTGCTCGCTGGGGCTTGTGTAAATGGACCTGAAGCACACTCGTGAACTGCTCGATGCCTTCCGCTTTGGACCTCTGTTCATCGAGGAACTGGGCTGGAATCAGCCGACAGCGCCGAAGTGGGTGAAGTGCGAGGCGAAGGACTGGACCTATTCACGCCGCATGATTGCCCAGATGGCGGGTGTGGGTGTGTTCGAGATTGCCGCGCAGGACGGCCTGCCCGACCGCAAAGGCCGCGAAGCCATCGAGCGCGATGTGTCGCGCGAATATCACGAGAACCTGTGCGTCTTCCTCGACCGTGCGGATAAACCGTCGCAGAGCTTTTGGGTCTGGACCAATCGCGACCGCGACGAACACGGGAAGGTGCGTCGCATTTACCGCGAACACACCTACTTCAAAGGCCAGCCGGCCGATCTGTTCATCAGCAAACTGCAAGCGCTGGTGGTGGAACTGTCGGAGCTCGACGAGAAGGGCAACCTGCCGGTGGTCGAAGTGGCGCGGCGCATGAAGGATGCGCTCGACGTCGAGCGTGTCACGAAGAAGTTTTACAAGGGCTACCAGGACGAGCACAACGAGTTTCTGAGTCTGATCAAAGGCATTCCGGACGAGCGCGACCGGCGCTGGTATGCGTCCATCATTCTCAACCGCCTGATGTTCGTCTGGTTTCTGCAGAGGAAGGGCTTTCTCGACGGCGGCGATTACGATTATTTGCCCAACCGGTTCAAGGAAAGCCAGAAACGCGGCGCAGACCGTTTCTACGGTGAATTCCTGAAAGCCCTGTTCTTCGAAGCCTTCGCCAAGCCCGAGGATGATCGCAGTAAGGACGCAAAGAAGCTCACCGGAAAAATCCGATATCTGAATGGCGGCCTGTTTCTGCCGCACCGACTAGAGTGTAATGCCGATGGCTCGCTACGCGTCGGCGATACGCTGACCATTCCCGACCGCGCCTTCGAGAGTCTGTTCGCGCTGTTCGACCGCTATTCCTGGAACCTGGACGACACACCGGGAGGCAAGGCCGACGAAATCAATCCGGAGGTGCTCGGATACATCTTCGAGAAGTACATCAACCAGAAAGCCTTCGGCGCCTATTACACCCGTACCGAAATCACCGAGTATCTGTGCGAGCGCACCATCCATGCGCTGGTGCTGGATCGCATCCGCAACCCGGCTGTTCCGGAACTCAAGCTCGCCGCCATCGACTTTGACAGCGTGCCCGAACTGCTGGCGCGCATGGATGCGCCGCTTGCACACGAACTGCTCAACAAAGTCCTGCCTTCGCTGAAACTGCTCGATCCGGCGGTGGGGTCGGGCGCGTTCCTCGTCGCGGCGATGAAGGTGCTGATCAACATCTACACCGCCATCGTCGGTCGCGCCGAACTGAGCGGCGACCGCACGCTCAAGGCCTGGCTCGATCGCGAGCGCGCCGCGCACAAGAACATCGCCTACGCCATCAAGCGGCGCATCATCACCGATAACCTCTTCGGCGTCGATATTATGGAAGAGGCAACTGAAATCGCACGCTTGCGCCTTTTTCTTGCTTTGGTGGCTTCCGCGCAGAGCGAGGATGAACTGGAGCCACTGCCTAATATCGACTTCAACATCCTTGCTGGGAACAGTTTGGTCGGTCTCATGCGGGTGGACGAGCACGAGTTCCAAAGCAAACAGCCCGATTTGTTCAAGCCACCCTATCGGGAGTTACTGGCGGACAAGAATCGGCAGATCGAAATCTACCGACACTCAGCGGAAACATTCAAGGCGGCGGATCTGAAAGACTGGCGCGACAAAATCGACAGGACCAAAAAGGAAGCTGTCGCAGTCCTGAACGAACTGCTGCGGGACGACTTCGATGCCCTGGGCGTGAAGTTCGAAAATGCGACCTGGGACGACAAGAAGGGGATGGAAGGCAAACCCGCGACATTACGCATCCAGACTACGCATATCGAGGCACAGCACCCCTTCCACTGGGGTTACGAGTTCGACGAAATAATGCAGGGCAAAGGCGGGTTCGACGCCATCATCACCAATCCACCCTGGGAGATCTTCAAGCCGCAGGCCAAGGAGTTTTTTGCTGAGCACTCCGAGCTGGTCACCAAGAACAAAATGACTATCAAGGAGTTCGAGAAAGAAAAGGCCAAGCTTCTGAAGAGCAGCCGCGAAGTTCGCGAGGCATGGTTGGAGTACCAGAACCGGTTTCCCCACATGAGCGCCTATTATCGCGCTGCCGAGCAGTACCATTTCCAGTCCGCGATTGTCGGTGGTAAGAAGACTGGCAGCGATCTGAACCTGTACAAGCTGTTCGTCGAGCAGTGCTATAACCTTTTGAAGCCCGGCGGTTACTGCGGCATCGTCATTCCTTCCGGCATCTACACGGATCTTGGCGCGAAGGGGTTACGCGACCTGTTGTTCGAGCACACGCGAATCAGCGGGCTGTTCTGCTTCGAGAACCGCAAAGAGATTTTCGAAGGCGTGGACAGCCGTTTCAAGTTCGTGGTGCTGACCTTCGAAAAGTCGGCGTCCCCGCGTCTTGCGGGTGAAGGGGAAAAGGCCAAAAGCGCGGCGCCGGATGATCTGTTGGCGCCGACCCGCTTAGGGGCACTGGGAACGAAGGAGTTTCCGGCAGCCTTCATGCGCCATGATGTAGCGGAACTGGCGCGGTTTCCCGCGCAGGGCGCGATTAGGATTCCCGTTTCTCTCGTAAGAAAACTATCGCCCGATTCGCATTCCATGATGGAGTTCAAGTCGGCGATGGACATGCATATCGCCGAGAAGATGCTGACGTTTCCGCTGCTGGGTGAGAAAATTGAGAATACGTGGAATGCGTCGTTTACGGCCGAGTTCCACATGACGAACGACAGCGGTTTGTTCAAGACCCAGCCTGGCAAAGGGCGGTTACCGCTCTACGAAGGGAAAATGATCTGGCAGTTCGAGCACCGTTACGCTGAGCCTCGGTACTGGATTGACGAACAGGAAGGGCGCAAAGCATTGCTTGGACGGACTCCTGAACGCAAGCAACTTCTCGACCATCAAGCCTATCGACTCGGTTTTCGTGACATTGCTCGCAACACAGATACTAGAACCATGATTTGTTCCATCATTCCACCAACATTCCATGGGAACAAGTTGCCTACTGTTCGAATATTTGACGAGAACGGGAAGCGGTTGATTGAGGATCGTACGCAACTGCTCTTATGCGCCGTGTGGAATAGTTTTGTCATGGATTGGATGTTGCGGCAGAAAGTGACGACAACCCTGAATTTCTTCTACCTGTATCAGCTACCGATTCCGCGTCTCGGGTCTGCTGATAAGACTGCGATGCCTATTGTCGAACGCACCGCCCGTCTTATCTGCACCACCCCCGAATTCGATGATCTCGCCAAGGAAGCAGGCATCAAGAACCACAAATCCGGCGCCACCGACCCCGCAGAACGTGCCCGGCTCCGCGCCGAACTCGATGGGCTGATCGCCCATCTCTACGGACTGAGCGAAGAAGAATTCGCCCATATTCTTACCGCCTTCCCGCTCGTGTCGGACCCGGTTAAAGTAGCTGCTCGAAATGCTTACCGCGATGTGCAGAGAGGACTACTAAAATGAGCTATCTTCGCGCGGTTCGAATCCGGCGATTCAAAGCGATCAACGATACGGGTACGCTCAAGTTTGGACCACTGACGGTGTTCATTGGTAATAACGGTGCGGGGAAGAGTAGCGTTCTCGAAGCATTGGAAACGTATCAGCAGGTGGTGCTCAACGGCATCGATGAGGCGCTGGGCAAGTTCAACGGCTTCGAGCATGTCCGATATAAAGGCATTAAGGAAAGGAACCAGAAGCAGGCCGTAGCCGAGCCAGAAAAAAGGCCGAACTCTATCCGGTTTTATTTCCGGGCGTTGGTTCCAGAACTTGGCTCTACCCGCGTAACCATGCAACTCAACCATCGTGGTAGCGGGATGCAATATATCCAGTCCGAGGATGTGACTGCTCGCGGGGAGATAACCCCTCGTGACTTCAAGGGGGCAGCGCGGACCTACGGTGAAGGGCGCTCGATCGTAAATCCACTAGGAAATACCCGCGCGCTCTACGAATCGGTGCAACGCTGGCAATTCATTGCTTTGCACCCCGACGTGATGGGGCAGGCAAGGCCGCAACAACGCGTCAAGGGCCGGGTTCTATTGGCTCGAGATGGCTCCAATCTTGCAGGGTATTTGCTCGATTTGGCGACAAGGTCAGCGGAAACGTTCAACGGCATCGTCGACGCGATGCGCTTTGTGCTGCCCTACGCCAAGGACATACGTCCGCTGCTGCCGAGCGCCGATATAGACCGGCGTGTATTCCTTGAACTGGCCGAGCGCGATTTCCGTGTGCCGGGCTGGTTGCTTTCGAGCGGAACGCTGCGGCTGCTAGCGCTGTTGGCATTGCTGCGGGACCCCGAACCGCCGCCGGTTGTGTTCATCGAGGAGCTTGAGAATGGCCTTGATCCGCGGACCATCGGTATGCTTATAGAAGAAATTCGATCCGCCGTTAGCCGTGGCAAGACGCAGGTTGTGGCAACGACGCATTCCCCTTATTTGCTGGACCTTCTGACCTTTGAGCACGTTATCGTCGTTGAGCGCAATGGGACCGGTGAGCCGGAATTCTGGCGGCCGGCCGATGAAGCGTCCCTTGCGGTTTGGGCGAAAGATTTCTCTCCAGGGCAGATATATTTGATAAATTTCTGGTTGTTGTAATCGTACCTGATGTACCGTATAATCTGTTGGATCCTTCAACAAGATTACCTACGGACCCAAGTGTTATTGTTTGCCCATTAAGATCA
>JAKALI010000122.1 GCA_021813195.1 Pseudomonadota bacterium | reverse complement strand
TCCGATCTGCCTGCTCAATTTCGAGACGGTCAAGTATTTTGGTAACGAGGAGGCCGAGCGCGCTCGTTTCGATCGCGCCATGGAGCGATACGAACGCGCCGCTGTGAAGACTTATGCGTCCTTAGGTTCGCTCAACTCAGGTCAGGCCCTGATTTACACGATCGGTATGACGATCGTGATGTGGCTCTCGGCGCGCAGCGTGATTGCTGGAACACACACCATCGGCGATTTTGTGATGGTGAACGCGATGTTGATCCAGCTCTACATGCCACTGAATTTCATGGGCATGGTCTATCGCGAGATTAAACAGGGGCTGGTTGATCTGGAGACGATGTTTGCACTTCTGGAGGAGCGACCCGAGGTGGTCGACAAGCCCGGAGCTCCGCCCCTGCGTGTCACCAAAGGCTCGATCTCCTTCAAGAACGTTTGCTTCTCCTACGATCCGGATCGTCCGATCCTGAAGGACGTCTCCTTCGATGTTCCAGCCGGGCACATGGTCGCCATCGTCGGTCCGTCGGGGGCCGGAAAATCGACGATCTCGCGCATTCTGTTCCGCTTCTATGACATCCAGTCGGGTTCTGTGACCATTGACGGCCAGGATATTCGCGAGGTGACGCAGGACTCGGTACGCCGCGCGATCGGCGTCGTTCCGCAGGACACCGTGCTCTTCAACGACACGATTGCCTATAATATCCGCTACGGTCGCATGGACGCGACGGAAGAGGAGGTCATCGCGGCTGCAAAGCTCGCTCAGATCGACGATTTCGTCGCGACCCTGCCGCAAGGTTACAAGACGATGGTCGGCGAGCGCGGTTTGAAGCTGTCGGGCGGAGAAAAACAGCGCGTCGCCATCGCACGCACGCTTTTGAAAGCGCCGCCGATCCTGGTGCTCGATGAAGCGACCAGCGCGCTCGACAGCCACACTGAAAAGGAAATTCAGGATGCTCTCGACCGCGTGGCGAAAGATCGCACGACACTGGTGATCGCGCACCGTCTGTCGACCATCGTGCATGCCGACAACATCGTGGTGCTCGACAAAGGGCAACTCGTGGAACAGGGTACGCATGCCGAGCTCATCGCGCGTGATGGCCTCTATGCGAGCTTGTGGAACCGTCAGCGGCAGGCCGAGAAGGCGCGCGAAGAGTTAGCTGCTGCGCTGGAGGAAGCCGAGCGAGCCGGGGCCCTGCGACCCGCTGACAAGGTTCTGCCTGCGGCGGAGTGACCCAAGTGCAAGCGGCATTGGGCTCAACGCCCCATCCCGGCGGATTGAACCTCCGCCGCGCTGCGCGGCCAACACTCAGAGCCTTGCCAAGACATACCAGTCCAGATTAGACGAAGCGCCACGATGGATGATCGGCGACCCGTGAGGACTTGGCCAAATCTCCACATTCCCACATACCGTCAAGGAAAATGCCATGCCCGCCCGCAGCCTGCGTAATGTCGAGAAGAGCAAGAAGAAGGCGCGCCGCGCCATCCCGCGGCCGAAGCAGACCCGAATTCAGGGCAACACCGCCGCCGCCCGCGCGCGTCTTAAGAAACTCGCTGGCAAGGCTCGCAGCGCCAAATCGACAACGGCTGCGACCTAGGTTTGGGATCAGGGTCGGGTTTCCTCCGGTCCACAAAGATGGCGCGACCTTCGCAGGAGCGGAGAAACCTGCCTTGGCGGCCACTCACGCGTGGCGCTCTCGTTATCTCCGATTCTGCCATTCTCCGACGCGCGTCCCGACATTTCGACTGTGATGTTCCGTGGGAGTTCTTTGTCTTTTGCGCGTCTTGCCTCAAACGACAACAGCGGGCACTTTTGCGCCCGCTGCTGCCCTTTTCAAAGGGGTCGTTTGGTGTGCCCGATTGAGAGCAAGTCCGCATCGGCAACCAAATCACCGCGTATTCGCGTTGTCCCTTACTTCTTCTCTTCTTCCTTCGGCTTGTCCGCAGCCGGTGCAGCTTCGGCAGCCGGAGCGGCCTTATCAGCCGGAGCAGCCTCAGCGGCGGGAGCAGCCTCAGCGGCGGGAGCAGCCTCAGCGGCGGGAGCCGCCTTTTCAGCCGGGGCTGCCCCTTCAGCAGCCATCGCCAATGGTGCAGCCGTCACCAACACGCCGGAAACGAGGGCAGCGCCCATGATCTTCTTCAACATCAGATAATCTCCTTCACGAATGCAACGCCAGCTTTTCCATCGAGCCGACGTTGACGTCAGCTAGAAATGATTTGTGGCGGAAAATGGAAATTGCAGCAGATTTATCACGGATTATCTATTCGACGCATATTTGGGCAAATCGCGTTATTTTCGAGCAATTCGACTTTCGTCGGCTGCCCTTATAATTCGGACTGCTTGTAAATCAGAAATTTCTTGCCCTGATGCGCAAATGTCTCACAAAGGCGAAACGAGAGTCGCCGCATGGCCTTGCGGAGTCTCCGAGTTGGCCGGTGAGATCTGCGCGGGGCGCAAAAGGACCGCGTGAGGGATCTGACCCCAGCACCACATGGTCCGGCATCAGCTCGGCATAAGTCCACAATAGCATCGCGGGCGGGACCGTTACGCGATCTTAGTGAAGATAATGGATCAAGCATACCCTCATCGCCGAGGGCATCATGGCAACAACAGGCCTGCAGACGGCCCTCGTTATCTCCGGGGAGGCATGCGCCGAGCAGCCCTTGCGAAACTGTCCAATTTCGACGACTGGCTGTTAAGTCCGCCGAATGTGCAGACATGCTTCAAATTCCAGCAAGTCCCAAAGTGTGGCTCCTACACGGGAATAGCCGAAGTTGGCCGACGAGACGATCATTCTATCAACGATGCTGGCTGTCATCAGAATGTCGCCCGACCCACCCGCCGCCAAGAATTCACGGTAGTTTCTCGGTCCCCAGATGAGGGCCTTGCCAATCGGCCGCCTCCCGTGCGACCTCGACGGCGTGAGTTCTCTGAGGATTCGGGTGCGTTGAACTGGGAAGGCTGGCGCAATCGCCCGGTACGACCACCCGGGAGAGAGTCGGCTATGATGACTACCAGCCGGGACCGCCTAGGGTCGGTGTCTCGGGACCTGGTTTTGCCGAATGTCACGATCAACGGGGCGGCACCATGGCCCAATCCAAGAACGACCTCTTTTCGCTATTCGAGAGCAGCATGACCGAGAAGTCGACACGGCGAAAACCTGCAGAACCCGGCGCAGACTACACTGAGGATCATATCGAGGTTCTTGAGGGCCTTGAGCCCGTTCGTCGGCGTCCGGGCATGTACATCGGCGGCACCGACGAAAAGGCTATGCATCACCTCTTCGCGGAGGTGATCGACAACTCCATGGACGAAGCGGTCGCCGGCCACGCGACGTGGATCGAAGTTCGCCTCGACGCTGATGGCTTTCTCACCGTCACCGATAACGGTCGCGGCATTCCCATCGGCCCACATCCCAAATTCAAGAATAAGAGCGCGCTCGAAGTCGTCATGACGGTCTTGCACGCGGGCGGCAAATTCGACAGCAAGGCCTACAACACGGCGGGTGGATTGCATGGCGTCGGCGTGTCGGTCGTCAATGCGCTGTCCGAATCGCTGGAGGTGCAGGTTGCCCGCGACCAGCAGCTCTATCGCATGGTCTTTGAGCGCGGAGAGCCCAAGACCAAGCTTGAAAAGCTCGGACAGATTATGAACCGGCGCGGAACCCGCGTCCGCTTCAAACCGGACGAGCAGATCTTCGGCAAAGGCTGCCGCTTCCGCCCCGAACGCATTATGCGCATGGCACGCTCCAAGGCTTATCTCTTTGGTGGCGTCGAAATCCGCTGGAGTTGCGATCCCTCTCTTATCAAAGACCTCCAGGAGACGCCGGCGGAGGCGACCTTTCACTTCCCCGGCGGTCTCCGTGATTACCTTCAATCGGAGATCGAAGGCCTAAGCCGCGTTACCAAAGATATCTTCGCCGGCAACATCGAACGCGAAGGCAAGCACGGGGCACTGGAATGGGCCATTGCGTGGGTGTCGGACGAAGACGGCTTCTGCCGATCCTATTGCAACACCATCCCCACGCCCGAGGGCGGCACGCACGAAAACGGCCTGCGCTCAGCACTTTCCAAATCGCTGCGCGAGTTCGGAGAGCGTGTCGGCAACAAAAAGGCTCAGCAGATTACCGCTGATGACGTCATGGCAACGGCGGCGGCGATGCTATCGGTGTTCATCCGCGAACCCGAGTTCCAGGGTCAGACGAAGGATAAGCTCGCGACCGTCGACGCTGGCCGGCTGGTGGAGAACGCCATCAAAGATGCCTTCGACCATTGGCTCGCCGACAGCCCGCAGCAGGCCACTCGACTGCTCGATTGGGTGATCGAGCAATCCGACGAGCGCTTGAAACGCAAGCGCGAGAAGGAGGTCTCGCGTCAGTCCGCAACGCGCAAGTTGCGACTGCCCGGCAAACTCGCCGACTGTTCCATTCAACAAGCGGCTGGGACCGAAATTTTTATCGTCGAGGGGGATTCAGCCGGCGGCAGCGCGAAAAGCGCGCGCGATCGTGAAACGCAGGCCGTCTATCCGCTGCGCGGCAAGATCTTGAATGTCGCCAACGCGTCGACCGCCAAGCTGGCGCAGAACGAGGCCTTGTCGAATTTGCTGCTGGCCCTTGGTGTGGGTACGGGCTCCAAGTACCGCGACGAAGATCTGCGCTACGAGCGCGTGATCGTGATGACTGACGCCGACGTTGATGGCGCGCACATCGCCTCGCTTCTCATCACGTTCTTCTATCAGGAGATGCCCCAGCTGATCGAGAACGGGCATCTCTTTCTCGCCGTACCGCCACTTTTCAAGATTTCCCACAAGGCGGACGTCGCCTATGCCCGTGACGAGCGGGAACGCGACGAGATTATCGCGACGCGCTTCAAGGGCAAGAAGCCGGACGTGACGCGCTTTAAAGGTCTGGGCGAGATGGACTTCAAAGATCTGAAGTCAACGACCATGGACCCGGCGCGCCGCCTTCTCCTTAAGGTCGAGATCGGTGACGGCGACAAGAGTGTGCTTGCCGAGGCCGTGTCTGCACTTATGGGATCGAAGCCGGAGGCCCGTTTCCGCTTCATCCAGGAGCGCGCCGCCTTCGTCACGGACCTCGACATCTGACCCGACCGGCAAGATCAACCCGGGATTGTCAGCGACGGCGCGAGCGCGCTTGACTTGGGGGGCGCAACACCCTATCCGATGCTGCGTGACACACGCTGGATTGTCCCGGCGTGCTTGCCCTGGATTGCGGGAGTAGCTCAGTTGGTTAGAGCGCCGCCCTGTCACGGCGGAGGCCGCGGGTTCAAGTCCCGTCTCTCGCGCCATAGCTCATCGCTCGCCTGCCCGTCCTGTTGGGCTCTCCGATGGCCCTTGGCAGCGATTTGGGCGGCATAACGAGCGACCGGATCATCCAGGGCCGCGACCCGGTCGAGATCCTGAGCCGACCTTAAAGCTCGCCCGGACGCGCATCCGCACACATCCACCGCCTGACGACCGCCCTTGGGCTGCGCCCTCAGGTCAGGTTGCGGACGAAGCTGGGCTGAGCTAACACATCGACCAGAAATGCTGCACCGCGGGTGGGACAAGTCCGACCCCCACGCGCCGTGTGCGGGCATCGGAGGCGACGTTGGACCTGCTCATTTCGGACTATCTGCCATTGGCGATTTTTATCGCCGTCTCGCTGGCGTTCATGGGGCTATTGATGATCGTCCCCTTTCTGGTCGCCGTGCGCAATCCCGATGCAGAAAAGCTCTCGGCCTACGAGTGCGGCTTTAACGCTTTCGACGACGCGCGCATGAAGTTCGACGTGCGCTTCTATCTCGTCGCCATCTTGTTCATCATCTTTGATCTTGAAGTGGCGTTCCTTTTCCCCTGGGCAGTGGTGTTTGGGGAATTGGGAAGCCTTGGATTCTGGTCGATGATGGTGTTCCTCGGGGTGCTCACCATCGGCTTCATCTACGAGTGGCGAAAAGGGGCGCTGGAATGGGATTGATCGTTCCGCCGGAACTCGCGCTCGACACCTCCCGGGACGGAGCGGGCGGCCTCATTAAGCCAAACGATCCGGGCTTCACGGTAATCTCCAACGAGCTCGCCGACAAAGGCTTTCTGGTCACGACGACGGACGATCTCATCAACTGGGCGCGCACGGGTTCGCTCATGTGGATGACATTCGGGCTTGCCTGCTGCGCCGTCGAGATGATGCAAGCTTCGATGCCGCGGTATGATCTGGAGCGTTTCGGCTTTGCGCCACGCGCCTCGCCGCGACAGTCCGATGTAATGATCGTCGCGGGCACTCTGACCAACAAGATGGCGCCGGCCCTGAGGAAAGTCTACGATCAGATGCCGGAGCCGCGCTACGTCATCTCGATGGGCTCATGCGCGAACGGGGGTGGCTACTATCACTACTCCTACGCTGTTGTGCGGGGCTGCGATCGTATCGTGCCGGTGGACATCTATGTCCCTGGCTGCCCGCCGACTGCTGAAGCCCTGGTCTATGGCGTACTCCTTTTGCAGCGGAAAATCCGGCGCACCGGAACCATTGAGCGATAGCGGCCCGCCGCTGCAGACTGCTCACGCATCGATCACGCAAGGGTACCCAGCAAAGGGTTCGATATGAACGAGACATTGCGAGAACTGGGCGACTATCTCGAGATGAAACTCGCCGGAGCTCTGCTCGCTCAGCGCTTTGAGCATGACGAACTGACCCTTGAGGTTGCGCGTGATCAGTTGCCCCGCGTTTTGCGTTTTCTGCGCGACGATGGTCGCTGCCGCTTTGAAGTTTTGATCGACATCTGCGGCGTCGATTATCCAGAGCGCCGAGAGCGTTTCGACGTCGTTTATCACCTGCTTTCGCCTCGGATCAATCAACGCATCCGGGTCAAGACCCGCACGGATGAGGAGACACCCGTCGCGAGTGCGGTCGACATCTTCTCGGCAGCGAACTGGTACGAACGGGAAGCCTACGACATGTTCGGGATCCTGTTCTCGGGACATCCCGACTTGCGTCGACTGCTGACCGATTACGGATTTCAAGGATTTCCGCTGCGCAAGGATTTCCCTCTCACAGGCTATCTCGAGGTGCGCTACGACGACGAAAAAAAACGCGTCGTCTATGAACCTGTAAAGCTGACGCAGGAGTTCCGTAACTTCGACTTCGAGAGCCCGTGGGAAGGCACACAGTATGTCCTGCCGGGAGACGAGAAAGCGAAATCGTGAATGCATTAAGCAGCCGGAATGGTCTGCCAGGACAAAGCCGGATGAAGAACACGCTGAAGGTCGGCGATAGGGCGCGGATGGACTATAAGGTCCCCGCGGAAAAAACTGTGCCATACCTCTATCCTGAAGCCCTCGACTTCCAGCTCATGCCCACGGTGTTCGCCACCGGCTTCATGGTCGGGCTCATGGAATGGACGTGCATGAGGGTGCTCGAGCCCCACCTCGATCCTGGCGAAGGCTCGCTCGGCATCCACATCGACGTCTCGCACATCGCCGCAACGGTTCCCGGTCAAATCGTAACCGTCGACGCCGAATGCACCGCTATCAACGGCCGCCGCATCGCGTTCAAAGTCGCAGCCCATGATGGCTTGGAGACCATTGGCGAGGGCCGCCATGAGCGCATGATCGTGCCGTGGGAACGGTTCGTCGCCAAAGTCAACGACAAAGCCAAGCGCGCACGCGTCGGTGAAATCGGCGCTGTGAGGCGGGTTTCGTCATGAGGAGAGGCACCGCGTCGTGATGCCACCCACCGAGCGCACAGGGCGCTGCTTATGCGGCAATGTGCGATTCACGTTTGAGCCGGCCGCCCCTGAGGTCGATGCGTGCCATTGCACGATGTGCCGACGCTGGTCGGGCGGCCCTGGGCTGTCGATCCGGGCGGCCAGCACCCCCATCATCGAAGGTGCCAAGCACATTGCGGTCTTCAGGTCTTCGGACTGGGGCGAGCGGCACTTCTGCAAAACATGTGGGTCGCACCTCTTCTACAATGCGCCCTCGTTCGGTTATTTCGGAGTCAGCGCCGGCACACTCGATGATCTTGATGGACTGACCCTCACGAGTGAAATCTTCATCGACTACAAGCCGGACCTTTACACTTTCGCCAACACCACCCACAAGATGACAGAAGCGGAGTTCCAAGCTTCGCTCAACGGTCAAACCGAGACAAAGTGATCCCCATGGCCGAGACGGAAATCCGCCAGTTCAATATCAACTTCGGTCCGCAACATCCAGCTGCGCACGGCGTGTTGCGTTTGGTCTTGGAACTCGACGGTGAAGTCGTCGAGCGGGTCGATCCACATGTCGGTCTGCTCCATCGCGGCACCGAGAAACTGATCGAGTACAAGACGTATACTCAGGCGATCGGCTACTTCGACCGCTTCGACTACGTCGCGCCGATGAACCAGGAACACGCCTTCTGCCTCGCCGCCGAAAAGTTGCTCGGAGTCGAAGTCCCCCGCCGCGCACAATTGATACGCGTCCTCTATTCCGAGATTGGACGGCACTTGTCGCATCTGTTGAACGTGACGACACAAGCCATGGACGTCGGCGCGCTTACGCCGCCACTGTGGGGCTTCGAAGAGCGCGAGAAACTCATGGTCTTTTACGAGCGCGCCTCGGGTAGTCGGATGCATGCAAAATACTTCCGCGTCGGCGGCGTGCATCAGGATTTGCCGCCCGAATTGATCGACGACATCTACGCCTGGTGCGATCCGTTCCTCAAGGTGCTCGACGATATCGAAGGGCTTCTCACCGACAATCGCATTTTCAAGCAGCGCAACGTTGATATCGGTGTGGTGTCGCTGGACGACGCCTTCGACTGGGGTTTTTCCGGCGTCATGGTCCGCGGATCGGGCGCCGCATGGGACCTGCGCAAAGCGCAGCCCTACGAGTGCTACGCTGAGATGGATTTCGACATTCCCATCGGCAAAAACGGTGATTGTTACGACCGCTATCTGTGCCGCATGGCCGAGATGCGCGAGAGCGTGAAGATCATGAAGCAGTGCTGCGAAAAATTGCGTTCCGCGGATGGCGCTGGCCCTGTGATGACGTCGAATGCCAAGGTTGCGGCGCCAAAGCGGGCCGAGATGAAGCGCTCGATGGAGGCGCTCATTCACCACTTCAAGCTCTACACGGAAGGCTTCCACGTGCCCGCTGGCGAAGTTTATGCCGCCGTGGAAGCGCCCAAAGGAGAATTCGGTGTGTACCTCGTCTCGGACGGGTCCAACAAACCCTACCGATGCAAGATCCGCGCACCAGGCTTCCCGCATCTGGCGGCGATGGACTTCTTGAATCGCGGACACATGCTGGCCGATGTGTCCGCTATTCTAGGCTCACTCGATATCGTGTTCGGAGAAATCGACCGCTAGGCAGGCTCAGCCGCCTGCGGGCGCTGCTCGTGTGCGCGAACGAGCCCG
>JAKALI010000121.1 GCA_021813195.1 Pseudomonadota bacterium | reverse complement strand
TGCATACGGGTCATCGAATAACGGCTTCTGAGTCGCGTCCTCAAACGGGGAAGTCCCACGGACCGCGCCGAAGATGAAGTCGATGTCACCCGCCCGCAGTCCGCGCAGTAATTCATCATAGCGGGCCTCTAGAATCGTCACTTTCGTGTGCGGATAGTGTGTCAGCAGTTGCTCGATTGCGACCGCCAACCATTTTTTCGGCGCCAGCGGAAGGACGCCGGCCGTCATGTGTGTCTGCGCGATGCCGGCGCGATAAGCGAGTTCATCGAGGCCCGCCCTGATTTCCGTCATGGCGATAGCCAGTCGTCGCGTGAGATCCGCGCCCAACGGCGAGAGAGTGAGGCCATCCGGTGTTCGCCGGAACAGCGATACGCCGATCAATCGTTCGAAACTCCGAGCCGGCCGGTGCAAACTGGGCTCCGAGATGCTGAGTGCCGCCGCTGCCCTGCGAAATGTTCCGGCCTAGGAAATCGCGACCAGGCAGCGGACATGAGGATCGCCAATCTTGCGAGCAACACGGGCAACCGTATCGCTGGTCGGTGACAACCCGAGAGCCAAACCCAGCGCGGCATTGATTTGTTCGAAAGCTCGGTTGACCCGGCGCCCGAAAACGCGGCCCTCTCCAGTCAGGAAGCTGCCGCGACGTGTGCGCTGCAGCAAGGTGACGCGGAGTTCTCGCTCAAGCGCGACGATAGACCGGGTGATCGCCGGCTGCGTTAAGCGAAGCTGACCGGCCGCGCTCGTCATGGCCCCGGCCACTGCAACCCCGTTAAAGGCCCGCAATTGCGCCAGTTTAGGGAACCGCTTTGTCGAACTCGTCACCGCTTATGCCCTTAGCTGAAACCTATGGCTGAAGGTAAGCTATTCATACCGCATTTACCGCGAGAATGTGCTCCATTTGAAGGATCACAACAATATGCCTCGGGGCATTCCAGTCATGGCGGCGATTGATATTCATACCCACGCGATCTCACCCGATTTCGCGCGGTTCCCCCTCGCGCCACTCGGCGGGAAACAATCGGACTGGTCGCGCACGCGCCCTACCAGTGCGGAGCAGCTGCTGGCCGCGATGGACGAGGCCGGCGTTGCCAAGGCCGCGCTCGTTCATGCGTCGACAGCCTATGGTTACGACAACTCCTATGTTGCCGATTGCGTGAAGCGCTACCCGCACCGTTTCGCAGGTGTTTTCTCGATCGATATGCTGGCAACCGATGCCGGTGCGCAATTCGATCGCTGGGCGGCGGTCGGTCTGACAGGCCTGCGTCTCTTTACGACCGGCAGCACCAGCCCGGGGCAGGCCGGCTGGCTGGCGGACTCGAAGACCTTTCCGGTTTGGGAACGCGCTGAAGCGCTGGGTATGCCAGTCTGCGTACAGATGCGGCCCGAAGGAGCGGGCGATTTGCGCACGCTGCTCGAACGATTTCCGAAGGCGCCGGTCGTGCTCGATCATTTGGGGCGGGTGAACCTGTCGGACGGGCCTCCTTATATGTCGGCCGCGTGGTTGTTCGAACTTGCCGCATATCCCAATCTATACCTCAAGCTGACGACCCGGACGGTTGAAGAGTCAGCCGCTGGGCTGTCTCGCCCGGACGAGTTCTTTCCGCGCCTGGTAGCGGCCTTCGGCTCCGACCGCATTGCATGGGGCTCCAATTTCCCGGCGCACGAGGGGCCGATGGCCCGGCTCGTCGACGAGGCACGAGAGGCGCTTTCTTGTCTTGACGCCCATGATCGTGACGCGATTTTTGGGGGCACCGCGCGCCGGCTCTATCCAAGCCTGGACGGCAATACCAGGAACCGCACATGAGCTCTTCACCGCAACTCCGGTTTTCAACTGTACTTGGCGCGCGACTCTGGCGCGATCTGTTGCAGGGTGCTGCGGCAACGGCCAAACATTTTACGCTCGTCTTTACCGAAGTGTCGCCCATTCATCGCGCCTTTGCCCCGATGGCCCGCGAGCAGAAGTTTGATTTGTGCGAGATGGCCATCGTGACGGCATTGCAGGCCCTCGCATACGATAAGCCTCTGATCCTTCTCCCCATCACCGTCGCATCACGCTTCCAGCATCGCTGCTTGATTACCATGCGCTCGGAACGACCAGTACGGCCCGGCGACCTCGTCGGCCGAAGCGTCGGCGTAAGAGCCTATACGCAAACGACGGGGGTCTGGCTCCGCGGTATCTTGCAGAACGATTACGGCGTTGCGCCAGAATCGGTGCGATGGGTTACACAGGAAGGCGCGCACGTCGCCGAATATCGCGATCCGACCTGGGTCGAGCGCGCGCCCGACGGCCCGAGTCTGCCGGAATTGCTTCGCCGCGGCGAGATTGACGCTGCGATTCTCGGCAACGATCTGCCGGACGACCCCGATTTTGTGCCGGTGATTGCGCAACCCGACGAAGCCGCCCGGGGCTGGTTCGAAAAATATGGGGTTGTGCCGGTCAATCATATGCTCATGATCCGCAAAGATCTCGCCGAGCAGCATCGGGTGGCTGTGCGGGAGCTGTGGCAGACCCTAAAGCGCGTGGCGCCTGCAGGATCGCTCATCGGAATCGAAGCGCACCGGCCAGCGCTTGAGTTGCTGCTCGACTACTGCCGGCAGCAACGACTTTTCCCAAAGCAGCTCCGCATCGAAGACGTATTCGCGCCGACGCACGCCATTTTGGACGACCTATGAGCCGTAGGCGGAGGCTGCTTATCACACGATCCATGTTGAAAAACGCACAGAAGTCAGTTTGAAAAGCCAGGGAGGAAAGGCATGCACATTTCGATCAGGGCGAGTGCACGCAGAATGTGGTGTTTGGGGCTCGGATTTGTCCTGCTCGCATCCCTCATCACCAGTCAGCCCGCGGCGGCCGCAACGAGCTATCCGACTAAACCCGTCCGTATTGTCGTCCCATATGGCCCCGGCGGCATTGCCGACGTAACGATGCGTTTGGTTGCCGAGCAGCTAAGCAACCATTTCGGAAAGCAATTCTATATCGAGAACAGGCCGGGAGCCGGCGGCGTTGTTGGACTCGAAGCCGCGCTCCAATCACCGCCGGACGGCTACACCATGGTCATGATCGGTGGCGGGCTGACCATTGCGAAAGCGCTGTTCCGGCATCTTCCCTATGACATCGAAAAAGACGTCCAGCCGGTTTCCACCACCGCGTCCTATGGCTTGACGATGGTGACCAGCGCAAAATCGCCGTTTAAATCGGTTGCGGATTTTATCGCCGCAGCCAAGGCAAAGCCCGGCACGCTCAATATCGGAACGATCAATGCGGGCAGTACACAAAACTTGGCGGCCGAATTGTTTCGTCTTCGTACTGGCATCAACGTAACGGTCATTCCCTATAAGACCACGCCGGAACTGGCGAGCGCGGTGCTGCGAGGGGATGTGCAGGCGGCGTTCGAGTATTTTGCCGGATTACAGCCTCTGGTTCTCAACAAGCAGATGAAAGTTCTTGCCACCACCGGCAAGACGCGCGCCACCAATCTTCCCGACGTGCCAACCCTGATGGAGAGTGGTGTGAGGGATTACGATGTCACGAGCTGGAACGGGCTGGCGGTGCGCTCCGGTACACCGAACGAGATCGTGAAATTGCTTCATGCAGCAATAGCGAATGCGCTTGCAGCTTCAAAGGTCCAGCAGTTTGCGCAGAAGGCGGGGATGGACGCCAGCCCGATGACGCCCGACGCCTTGCGCGCGCAAATTAAAGCGAATGTGGCGCAATGGACGGAGGTTGTACAACGCGCCGGCATTAAGCGGCATTAATCCGGCGTCGGTTCTGAGCATTAGGGACAATGTTCGCCGTTTTTGTCCGACCTGATGCGTGTCCAGCTAACGACCGTTTCTGGCTGCGGCCGGATCGAAGGTCGCGGCGAGAACGCCGCAGCATAGGGAACGACCGAAAAATGCTGCAAAGACGCTTCAGTGTTGCGCCCATGATGGATGGAAAGCGTTGAGTGAGTAATCTAATTTGATATCAAAGGCTTATGTTGGGTCGTGAGAGGGCATGTCGTGCCGCTCGTAGTACGTTTGGGCTCCAATACAAAGTCGTTCTGCCGGGCGAATAGCTTCGACGGCATTAGCGGCAATTCGCGGTCGAAATGCGTGCCCTTGGCGACTGATGGCTGACGTCGGCTAACGGGCGCAGCCGGAGGGGTGACGATAAGCGTGCCCGAACTGGCTGATCAATTCGGCTAAGTTGGACGAGTTTTTCTTAAGAGCGTCGTTACCGCACAACGTTTCAATTCGCGGTTTTGACGCGGTAGCGCGTTCTTTGCTTGCCGAAATTTTGCGAATCTCGCGCCGCTGGCTGGTAAATTGCGGGCTATGAAATAACTCATGGCACAAAAGGATATTTGGTAGCTTGTTTTGAAATTGAGGTAGGTCAATGGCAGTCGTCGACATTTGCGCAAGAAAGAGCGGCTAGCGGGCATTGCCAAGGCCTCCGTCCAAGGTGGCGATTCCATGAACCGCGTGCTCGATATCGACGGCAAGGTCATTGGCGAAGTACCGGACTTCGCTCGCGATCCGGATGAGTTGCTGCGACTCTATCGAGCCCTTGTTCTCACGCGCACATTCGACACCAAGGCGATTGCGCTGCAGCGCACCGGCCGGCTCGGCACCTATGCCTCGTCCTTGGGCCAAGAGGCAGTCTCGGTGGGCGCAACTGCAGCGATGCGTGCGGATGACGTCTTCCTGCCGAGCTTCCGCGAACATGGCGGCCAGCTCTGGCGTGGGGTGACGCTTAAGGAGCTCTTCCTTTATTGGGGCGGCGATGAGCGCGGTAATGATTTTGCCGGTCCGCGCCAGGATTTTCCGGTTTGCGTGCCGGTTGGCTCGCATCCGCCCCATGCGGTCGGGGTGGCGCTGGCCTTTCGCTTGCGCGGCGAGCCATGGGCCGCCGTCTGCGTGCTAGGTGATGGCGCGACCTCGAAAGGGGACTTCGCCGAAGCGCTGAACATGGCCGGAGTTTGGCAGGTTCCCGCGGTGTTCGTCATCAACAACAATGACTGGGCGATTTCGGTGCCGCGCGCCAGGCAGTCCGCTGCCGAGACTCTCGCGCAGAAAGCGGTCGCCGCAGGCGTTCCGGGCGAGCAGGTCGACGGCAATGACGTGATCGCGGTCCGCGCGGTAATCGAGCGCGCGCTGGCTCGTGCACGGCAAGGCCGCGGCCCCAGCCTGATTGAAGCCGTTAGCTACCGTCTGTGCGACCACACCACTTCCGACGATGCCAGCCGCTATCGCGCTGACGCCGAAGTCAGTCGCCACTGGCCGGCGGAGCCGCTGGTTCGCTTGCGCAATTTCCTGACCAACGCGGGACATTGGGATAAGGAAAAGGAAGAAGCTTTGCTGCACGAATGCAGCGCGGCCGTCGAGCAGGCGGCGGAAGAATATCTCGCCACGCCGCCGCAGCCGGTGTCGGCGAACTTCGATTTCATCTATGACGAAACGCCTCCCGAACTGGCAGAGCAGCGGGAAACCGCAATCGTCATGGCGCGGGGTGGGGCATGAGCGAACTCAGCCTGGTGCAAGCAGTCAACGCCGCGCTCAAGCGTGCGATGAGCGAGGATGCCAACGTTCTAGTGTTGGGCGAGGATGTCGGCATGGACGGTGGTGTTTTTCGCGCCACCGACGGTTTGCTCAAGGCGTTCGGCGAGCAACGCGTGTTCGATACGCCGCTGGCCGAGGCCTCGATTGCCGGCGTGTCGATCGGGCTAGCAGCGCAAGGCTTCCGCCCCGTTGCCGAGATTCAATTCACCGGCTTCGCCTATGCCTGCATCGATCAGATTCTCAATCACGCCTCGCGGCTGCGTTCGCGCACGCGCGGCCGGTTGAGCTGCCCGATGGTGCTACGCTCGCCGGCCGGCGGCGGCATCAAGGCGGTTGAGCATCACTCCGAGAGCCCAGAAGCGATGTTCGCGCATATTCCGGGCATCAAGGTCGTCATGCCGTCCTCGCCGGCGCGCGCCTATAGCTTACTGCTCTCGGCGATCCGCGATCCTGATCCGGTGGTGTTCCTGGAGCCGACCCGGCTCTACCGCGCCGCGCGTGGGGAGGTGACCGACGATGGCGCCGGCATGCCGCTTGGCCACTGCATAAAGCTGCGGCCGGGGCACGACGTAACCCTCGTGTCCTGGGGCGCCATGATGAAGGAGACGCTCGAGGCGGCTCAACAACTGGCGGCGGACAATATCGAAGCCGAGGTCATCGATGTTGCCACGCTGAAGCCGCTCGACAGCGCCACCATTCTCGACTCGGTCACTCGTACCGGCCGGCTTGTCATCGTGCACGAGGCGCCGATGAGCTGCGGCTTCGGCGCTGAGATCGCCGCCCGCGTGGCTGGCCGCGCCATTACCAGCCTGCTGGCGCCGATCGAACGGGTGACCGGCTACGACACCATGATGCCATATCTGTGCACTGAAGCGCATTACATGCCCAGCGTCGGCGGTATTGTGGCCGCCGCTCAACGCGCCATGGCCTACACATGAAAACGTTTGCACTTCCCGATCTGGGCGAAGGTCTGCAGGAGGCCGAGATCGTCAGTTGGCACGTGGTGGAAGGCGACCATGTGGTGGCCGATCAGCCCTTGCTGGCGGTCGAGACCGAAAAAGCGGTGGTGGAAATCCCGTCGCCGCAGGCGGGCCATATCGGCAAGCTACTGGCCAAGGTCGGCGAGCACGTCAA
The DNA here is from genome assembly GCA_021813195.1 of Pseudomonadota bacterium. The sequence goes on along the minus strand of JAKALI010000121.1, from coordinate 2,710 downwards.
GGTTGGCGCGCCGGTGCTCGAATTCGAGGAGGGCGCGCACGCCGAAAGCGGTACCGTCGTCGGCCGATTAGCGGGGACCGGCGCCGCAGTACAGACATCTCGCCTGGTGGCGCCAAGCCTACCGGCGTCGCCAAGGATCATTCGCGCCAGCCCTGCCGTGCGGGCGCGCGCCCGCGAACTGGCAATCGATCTGTCACGTGCGACGCCAACCGGGCCGGAGAACACGATCACCCTGGCGGATGTGCAAGCGGTTGCGTCGCAGGGCGGCGCGGCAACGGCATCCCAAGCGTTGCGGGGCGCTCGGCGCACCATGGCTTTCAACATGGCACGAGCTTGGCGCGAGGTCGCTCATGCCACCGTGCAGGATGACGCTGACATCGAGGCCTGGAAGCCGGAAGAGGACGTCACGATCCGGCTGGTACGGGCCTTGATCGCCGGCTGCCGGGCCGAACCTGCGCTGAATGCCATTTTCGATGTGACATCATTTTCATTGCGCGAGAATACGACCATCAATCTCGGCTTGGCAATCGACAGTCCGGATGGACTGTTCGTTCCGGTGCTGCGCGACGTGGCGCGTGGTACAGCGCAGGACTGGCGCCGGCAGATCGATGCGCTCAAGCGCGCGGTCGTAGATCGCAGCCTGGCGCCGGCGGATTTGCGCGGCGCGACCATTTCCTTATCCAATTTCGGCCCGATCGCCGGCCGCCATGCGTCTCTGATCGTCATGCCGCCGCAAGTGGCGATCCTGGGCGTCGGACGCATCGCTGCCCATGCGGTTCGAGGGGGCAATGGAATCGCATTGCACCGCATTTTGCCGCTGTCGCTCACCTTTGACCACCGCGCTGTCACCGGCGGCATGGCCGCACGCCTTCTGCGCGTGGTCATTGCCGATCTCGAAAGCGCGGCGTGAAGGGATGAAAGACCATGCAGGACATGTTTCGTTTCGCGGATGAGTTCGGTCCCGCCCGCATCATTCATCTCTACCGGCCGAGCCTTGCTCTAAAGGCCATTCTGGTTGTGGACAACACCGCCTGTGGGCCGGCAGTGGGTGGCGTGCGCATGGCGCCCGATGTGTCGGTCGAGGAATGCTTCCGGCTGGCGCGCGCGATGACGTGGAAAAATGCCGCCGCAGGACTGCCGCACGGCGGTGGCAAAGCGGTCATCTTCGGCGATCACCGCATGCCGGCGATGCAGAAGGAGCAGATCATCCGCGCCTTCGCCGGCGCGATACGCGATATCACTGACTACATCCCCGGCCCCGACATGGGCACGGACGAGCAATGCATGGGTTGGGTCAAAGATGAAACGGGTCGCGCGGTCGGTCTGCCGAGCGTGGTCGGTGGCATTCCGCTCGACGAAATCGGCGCCACCGGTTTTGGGCTCGCGGCTTGCGTCGATGTCGCGCGCGAATTCATCGGGCTCGAACTGAAAGGTGCGCGCGTCGCCGTTCAGGGTTTCGGCGCCGTTGGCAAGCACGTAGCGCGCTTTCTAGCCGAACAGGGCTGTATTCTTGTCGCCGCCAGCGACAGCAAGGGTACGTTAGCCGATCCGGCTGGGCTTGATATCAATGCGTTGATTGCGTTGAAAGAGACGGGACACTCGCTGCGCGAGTACGACAAAGGTTCGAAGCAACCGGTCGATGCCATCTTAGATGTCGATTGCGACATCTGGATTCCGGCAGCCCGTCCGGATGTTTTGCGCGCCGACAATGTGTTGCGGCTGCGCGCCAAGCTGGTGCCGCAGGGCGCCAATATCCCCTGCACGGCGGAGGCCGAGGAGGCATTGCACGCGCGCGGTGTGCTGATGGTGCCGGATTTCATCGCCAATGCTGGCGGCGTGATCTGTGCCTCGATCGAGTATCGCGGCGGCACGCAAGGGGCGGCTTTCGATTACATCGATGAGCGCATTCGCGCCAACACGCGGGCCGTGTTGGACGAGAGCCAGCGGACCAAAACGCTGCCGCGCGCCGCCGCTCTGGCGCTGGCCAAACGTCGGGTACGCGCGGCCATGCAGACGCGCCGGTGGCGTTAGCGGGGTACCGAGAAGATTTTCTTGCTTGATCCAGATCAACCGATGTGGCCCTAAATTCGCTCAACATTTGAAATATAGAAGAAATAAATAACGTCATTCATGGGAGCAATGCCATGGACGCCGCAACGTTCCGGAAATGGCTGGTGGAGAAAGGCTGTCGCATCGATGCACATGAGCATCCGCGTGGCCATGAAGGTCCCGCCATGGTGACGGTGCATCGGGAGGAGCGCAAAAGCCGGGTGCCGCTGGGCGGCTCACATCAAGCGCTCGATCCGCGCATTGTCGATCGTGTTTGTGAGGAGCTTGGACTCGATTCGTCGCAATTGCCAGGACCTAAAAGCCGCGTGTGAAAGAGAGCGCGGCGGCAGGATTGTCGGTTGCTGCGACAAATACGGATGAATGCCGCGCCATGATGAGCGCCCCAGGACGTCGGAAACTGCAACGCCTCGTCGAGGGCGAGGCCTACCGCCGTATTATGGCCGGGGAGGCGCCGGCGACTCTCAATGAATTCGCGTTGCAGCTTTCGGACTGGGTGAAAGGGACATTTCCCACTGCGCCCTCGATCACGCCGACGACGATCGAAAACCAGATCCGCGAGACTTGGCAGCACCGTCACGAGATAATCCGCGGCGGCGATTGCTGATGGCCGGGCAGCATCGTGTTTTCCAGCCAGGATTGC
>JAKALI010000120.1 GCA_021813195.1 Pseudomonadota bacterium | reverse complement strand
TTGAAGCTGCGCGTAAGGCGGTCGCTATGCACGGCCACCCGATCACCGCAGAATCTTACAAGGCCGGGCTAGAGAGGATCGAGAATTATGACGCCAGTGGGCTAATGGCGCCCGTCACCGTGACGGCGGGGGATCACGGCGGCGGGGGTCGCACACGGATCGAGATGTGGGATGGAAACGCCTGGGCGCCTCAGACCGACTGGATCGCGGCGTATCAGGATGTGGTCTGGCAGGTGGTAAGGGGGAACTCGTCGAAATTCAAAGGCAACTGACGCGAGAGCGTCGGCAAGAACCGATTCACGCGGCTGTTGGCAAATTGGCTCGGCGCATGAAGAGTGCAATCAAATCGAAAAATATCACCAGGAGGTTCAATATGAGCATCTTCCATACAGTTAGAGTTCTTGCGGTGACAGTCGTCCTCGGGCTGGCTGGTCATGCCGCCTCGGCACAGGAGCCGATCCGCTTCGGCGCGTGCTTCGATCTCAGCAAATCCTATACCTTTATCTCACCGCAGGTGGCACAGGCCGCACAAGACCTCGCCAAATACGTGAATCAGGCCGGAGGCATCGGCGGCCATCCCGTCGAAATTATCGTACGTGATCACGGCAATGAACCCCAGCGCGGTGTCGAATGTTACGAACAGCTGAAACGAGAGGGCGTGTTCGCTTTCAACTTTCTTTCAACACCCGTGACCAATGCAGTGCTGCCGCGCGCCATGAAGGACGGCAACCTCATAATGCAATCCTTTGTCGGCCGTGGCGATGCGGTCGACGGGAAAGTCTTCAAATGGATTTTTCCAGTGGGCCCAACCTACTGGCAGCAGGCGGCCAATGATGTAGCCTTCATCAAGGGCAAGTTGGGAGGCAAGTTGAACGGCGCCAAGATCGGGTTCATTTATCTTGACTATCCCTTCGGTCAGGAACCCATCGAGATTCTCAAGACTCTCTCGAAAATTGAGGGCTTCGAATTGAAGCTCTATCCAGTGCCGCTCCCTGGCAGCGATCAGGCCAGTGCATGGACACAGATCCGGCGAGACAAACCCGACTATGTAATCAGCTGGATATTGGCTGGCGGTCACGTCGTCGCCTCGAAGGAGATGAAGCGCAACGGTTTTCCCATCGATCACTACCTCTCAGTGAATTGGTTGAACGAGGTCGACATCAAGAACATCGGCGCGGAAGCGGCCAAGGGCATTCTTCGGGGCACCAATGTTGCGGGCGGCCAAGAAGTGCCTCTTGTGAAAACCTTGCTCCAGAATCTGTATGCCAAGGGCCAAGGCAGCGGACCGGAGACTTCGGTACATGACGTTTACTACAACACAGGCTTGGCGATTTATGTGACAGGCTTCGAGGCTGCTCGAATTGCAATCAAGAAACACGGCTGGCCGCTAAGCGCCGAAAAGTTGAAGGATGGATATGAATCCATCGAAAATTTTGACGGGAATGGTGTGATGTCGCCGATCACGGTGACCGCAACGGATCACGGTGGTGGAGGCAAGACGCGAGTTGAGCAGTGGGACGGCACAAAGTGGGCGCCGCTCACCCAGTGGAGCGCGGACTATACCGACGTGGTGTGGGAGGTGATCAAGGAGAATTCGTCAAAATTCAACGTCGAGTGACGGATGCAGGGCGCCTGCGCAATGCGCAGGCGCCCGCTTGAGCTCATCATTCATACACTCTCCAAGGACTGAAGTGATGGAAGTCAATCCGATCGAAGTTTCTGTTGATAGCGGCGTCGCGACGGTCTGCATCAAGCGGCCCGAGCGCAAGAACGCGCTGTCGGTCGCAGCGGCGAACGGGTTGACTGATGCATGGAAGCGGATCGAGGCCGACGATACGGTCAGAGTTGCAATCCTGACTTCGGCGGACTGCGGCGTATTCAGCGCCGGGCTCGATCTGAAGGAAGCAGCCAAGATAGCGCGTCATGAGGGCGTCGACATTCTCAGCAAGATGCACGACCCGTTTCACGAAACGATGCGCGCCTGCCGCAAACCGATCATCGCCGCGATGACTGGATCTCTAATGGCGGGTGGGATGTTGCTGACTCTGAACTGCGATCTGCGGGTCGGGCTCAAGGGAACCAAGGTCGGGATCACCGAAGTCAAGATCGGCCGTGGCTCGCCTTGGGCTGCGCCGGCGCTATCGATGCTTCCTCAGCCGATCCTGATGGAGATTATCCTGACGGGCGATCTGATGCCGATCGAGCGCCTGCACGACTACGGCTTCACCAACTACCTCGAGGACACGCCTGACGCGGTGCGCGCCCGTGCCCACGATCTTGCGATTCGCATCGCAGGAGGCGCGCCGCTCTCGGTGATCGCGGCCAAGGCCAGTGTGCGGGCGACGATGGATCTGGGGTGTGCTGGTGGGTTGGAACGGGGCAAGCGGCTGCACGAAGTCGTCTATGCCAGTCAGGACGCCGTCGAGGGGCCCCGTGCCTTCGCCGAAAGACGTGCGCCGGTCTGGCAGGGTAGATAGAGAGAATGCGACGAGCGCCTGACAGAGCTGGCTCCGCAAATTCGGACAGTCGCATAAGTGGATTTCCTGCCTGACGGCGGCGAGGATTTTCGCTGCGAATCAGGAGCAGACATGACGAGGAGATCGCGCAGGACGCATTCGGCGGAGGACAAATCCGCATCGTGCTGGACGGCTTGCCCCCCATTGAATTGGTCAACCTGGAAGCATGTCTTTGGACACGGAAAAGGAGGATCAGAATGCCGAGGAAGCGCCACAAGCCGGAGCGGATTGTCGCCAACTGCCGCCCGACACCGATCTTGAGACGCTCGCCGCTACGATCAAAGTCCGTTGGGGTTGCGAGCAGGCGCATCAAGAGTTCAAGGAAGACACGGTCTCGATCATTTCGAGAGCCGATCATCGCGTGGTCTGCATCGACCTACGCTGATGACGATGATCGCATACGCTTATCTGCAAAGCCGTCGCCTCGCTGCGACGAGCAGGGGAAAAAGCAACCTGAAGGGTCCGCCGCATCCAAGTCTGCCAGCGATATGCCGCGCCGTCATCGCAACCCTCATCCGCGCCCCACCTTACAGATACCCGCACTGCAGACGTGTTTTCCGGAGTCTCCTCGAATAAATCTGTCAAAGTAATGCTAATGGCGGCAACTCTGCGGTTACAGAGAACGCGCTATGAGCTCTTTCATAATCTCATTCGTACCGCCGTAGATCTTCTGCACGCGCGCAGCGGCATACATACGGGCAATCGGGAATTCCATCATGTATCCAAAGCCGCCGAACACCTGAAGACAGCGATCGATGATCTGACACTGCTTGTCGGTCGCGAGATATTTGGCCATCGATGCGGTCGCTGCGTCCAGCTTGCCGTCGAGATGAAGCATGATGCAGTGGTCAATGAAAGTCCGGAGGGCCAGAGCCTCCGTGCGACATTCGGCAAGCACGAAGCGCGTGTTCTGGAACGACATCAACGTCTGCCCGAAGGCGCTCCGCTGCTTGGCGTACTCGATCGCCAAGTCAACGGCGTGCTCGGCAGAGGCCACGGCTGTGGCGGCGATCGCGAGACGTTCCTGCGGCAATTGCTTCATGAGCTGAACGAACCCCTGCCCCTCGACCGACCCGAGCAGATTGACGACCGGCACTCTCATGTCCTCGAAAAACAATTCGCGCAGGTCGCCGCCCTTCGCGCCGATCTTTTCGAGGACACGCCCACGCGTGAAGCCTTTCAGCCCTTGGGTTTCCGCGACGATCAGCGAGAGCCCCTTGCCGCCTGGATCAGGGCCCGTGCGTGCGACGATGATCAACAGATCGCAGTGCGTTCCATTGGTGATGAAGATCTTGGAGCCGTTGATGACATAATGGTCGCCCTCGCGTCGCGCGGTCGTGCGAACCGCCTGAAGGTCGCTGCCTGTCCCCGGTTCCGTCATGGCTATCGCGCCGACATACTCGCCCGACGCCAGCTTCGGCAGCCAGCGCCGCTTCTGCTCGTCCGATCCGTAGGCCGCGAAATAATGTGCCACGATCGTGCTGTGGACCGAATAGTTCCAGCAATCGTCGGCGATGCGCGCCTGTTCCTCCATCACGACGGCTTCATGTGCGAAGGTGCCCCCGCCGCCGCCGTATTCCGTCGGGCAGCTCACACACAGAAGGCCGAGGTCGCCGGCTGCGTTCCAGAAAGAGCGGTCGATCTGACGCTCCTTGGCCCAGCGTTCATGGTTGGGCGCCGATTCCTTTTCGAGAAATTTCCGCGCGGTGTCGCGAACGGCGTCCAGCTCTGCATTCATCCAAGGCGAGCGATAGGTCATTTGTCTCTCCAGTCTCAGCGGCCGATGAATGCGGGGCGACGTTTTTCGAGAAATGCCGAGACGCCTTCGCGCTTGTCCTCGGTGCCAAAAAGCAGGATGAAGTTTCGCCTCTCGTGGGCAAGACCTTGCGACAGGCCGACTTCCAGGGCGGCGCGCGCCGCGTCCTTCGCCATCTGAACTGCGATCGGTCCGTTGCGGGCGATCCGCTCCGCGACCGCCAGCGCATGTGCGAGGCATTGGTCATCTTCGACCACATCACTGACGAGGCCGGCCGCAAGCGCATCGACCGCCGAGATCGGATCGCCGGTCAGCAGCATGCGCATCGCCTTGGCCTTGCCGAGCGCGTGGACGAGCCGCTGCGTACCGCCGCCCCCTGGCAAAAGGCCGAGGGAGACTTCCGGCACGCCGAACCGGGCCGACACGCCTGCGACGACAATGTCACATCCGAGCGCGATTTCGCAGCCGCCGCCGAAGGCCAGCCCGCGCACCGCCGCGATCAACGGCTTGCGATAGGCTCCGAGCATGTCGAACAGCCGCCTCCCGAATCCATCCGGCGCGAGCACGTCGTCGATCGAGACAGTGTCGAGTTCGGAAATGTCGGCGCCTGCGCAGAAGGCGCGATCGGACCCTGTGATGACGACTGCGCGAACTTGCGGGTCCGCGTCGGCCGCCTGAAGCGCGGTGACCAATTGCTCCATGATTTCGCCATTCAGCGCGTTAAGCGCCTTTGGGCGGCTCAACGTCAGCAGGGCTGTCGGACCATGCGTCTCGACGAGGACGACCCGCTCGTTCATGCGTCTTCCCCTGCATAGGCGTCCTGATATTCCGCGCGAATGCTCTTCTTGTCGGCTTTTCCGACGCTCGTGCGCGCGACCTTGTCGGTGAACACGATCTTTTCGGGCAATTGCCACTTGGCGAATTGCGGCGACAGATGTTCGCGCAGGGCGTCTGCGGTCAGTTGCGCGCCGGCGCGCAGTACGACGACCGCGACTGGCCTTTCCTGCCACTTGGCGTGCGGCACGCCGACCACGGCCGCTTCCAGAACCGCCGGATGCGCCATGATCAAGTTCTCCATGTCGATCGAGGAGATCCATTCGCCGCCGCTCTTGATGACGTCCTTGATGCGGTCGGTCAGCTTCAGGTAACCATTCGTGTCGATGGAGCCGGCATCGCCGCTGCGCCAATACCCGTCCGTCGTGAAACGATCCTCGCCGTCGGGCATGTCGTGATAGCGTGTAATGATCCAGGGACCGCGCACGCAGATTTCGCCGGCGGCGGCGCCGTCGTGCGGACATGCCTTGTCGTTCTCGTCCAGCAATTCGATGTCGATTCCGATCATCGGCAGCCCTTGCTTGCGCTTGAGATCCCAAAGCTGGTCGTCGTTCATCTTTTCGCGCACAGAGCGCTTGAACCGATTCACTGCGACCAACGGCGTCGTCTCGGTAGCGCCATAGGCATGGACGACCTCCGCGCCCGTCTCGTCGAAGAAGCCGCGCATCATCGCCAGCGGCGGCTCGGTCGCGCCCGACAGCAGACGCATACGACTGAAATCCGGTTGCAGTTTCTTGGTGCGAATATGCTCGAGCATCGGCTGGAAGATCGCCGGAGCGCCGTTGGCGATCGTCACGCCTTCCCGGATCATCGCGTCGGTCAGGGGACCCGTGTCCTCTGCCGTGTAGCGGCCCGGCAGGACGATCTTGTTGGCCATCAGCGTGATGGCCTGGGGCAACCCCCAACAATTGCCGTGAAACATCGGGGTGATCAGCATGGCGCAGTCGTCGAACGTGACGCCAAGCGACGCCGCCATCGCCATCGCATGCAGGTAGATGGCGCGATGCGAATAGTAGACGCCCTTGGGGCGACCCGTCGTGCCGGTCGTATAACAGGCGCTGTAGGCCGAGCGCTCGTCGACCATCGGCCAGTCGAAAGTCGACGCTTCCGCCGCAACCATGTCTTCGTAGTGGTAGATCGGGGCGAGAGTGGTCTTGATCTCCGACAGCGGCTTATCGGTCATCACGATCCAGCCATTCACACGGCCTGCATGGGGCGCAATCGCCTCGGCGATAGGCAGGAGCGTTTCATCTACAGCGATGTACGAGGCGTTGCTGTGCTGGACGACGTACCCGAGATCTTCGGGGCCGAGGCGTAGGTTCATTTGCAGCATGACGGCCGCAAGGCCAGGGATCGCCCAATAGAGTTCGTAGTGGCGCAGACTGTTCCAATCGAGAACGCCGACGCGATCGCCGTGCGCAATCCCTAAGCGCCGCAACGCGGCGGCCGCCTTGCAGATGCGGCGATAGGTGTCCGCATAGGTCGTGCGATCCCATCCTCCGTTCGCGGTGCGGAAGACGATCGTCTGGTCGCCATGCGTACGCGCCGCGTGGCGAATGAGCGTCGTCGTATTCAGCTGAAAGTCGTCCCCCATGGTCGAGGGGCATCCACGCACGATTTCCTGGGCCATTGCTTGCTCCCTTGTTTTATTATGCGAATTTCCGTGAGCGCATTCGTAAGGCGACGCCGATCGCTTGCAAACGTCAGTCGAGCCGCTCGACGATGGTCGTGTTGGCCATGCCGCCGCCCTCGCAGATGGTCAGCAAACCGTAGCGTCCGCCGCTGCGGTGCAGTTCGTAAACCAGATCGCAGATCATGCGCGCGCCCGTCGAGCCGAGCGGATGGCCGATGGCGATGGAGCCGCCATTCACGTTCACCCGAGATAGGTCGATTCCGAATTCGTCCGCGAACATCAGCGGTACGCAGGCGAAAGCTTCGTTCACCTCGATCCGGTCGATGTCCTCGATCGTCAGTCCAGCCTGTTTCAGCGCTTTGCGCGTGGCGGGAAGAACGGCGGTGAATTGCAGGATCGGATCGTCCGCCGCCACCGCCATCGCGCGGATGATCGCCTTCGGCCGCAAGCCCGCGGCTTCGGCGGCCGCGCGCTCGGCGACGAGGACCGCGGCGGCTCCATCGCTGATCTGCGAGGAATTGCCGGCGGTAATCGCGCCGTCATTGGCGAAGACCGGCCGCAACTGCGCCATGCGCGCCGCGTCGACGTTGAGGCGGATCCCCTCGTCGCGTGTGATCGTCATCGTTTCGCCGTTTGGGGTTTCGGTCTCGATTGGAACGAGGTGATCGGCGAAGAATCCCGAGCCGGTCGCCACAGCTGCGCGACGGTGGCTTTCTACGCCGTAGGCGTCGAGTCTTTCGCGCGTAAGACCGAATTTCTTGACGACGAGTTCGGCGGATGGGCCCTGAGCGAGCAAGTTCCCATCGTACCGCGCGAGGGCGCGCTCGCCATACCAGGGACCGAGGCCGCCCGACGGATTGAAAAGCGGGCCGAGATCCACGCGCGACATGCTTTCGATTCCGGATCCGATCGCGAAATCGTATTCGCCGCTGCGAACGCCCTGAGCGGCGATGTGCACCGCCTGCTGTCCGGAGCCGCATTGACGGTCGATCGTCATCGCCGCCAAGCTCTCGGGCAAACCGGCCCCAAGGGAGGCCCAACGCGCGACATTGCCGGCTTGCTCGCCCATCTGAAGTGCGCAGCCTGCGATGATGTCGTCCAGCTCGTGCGGGTCCAGCCCCGTGCGCGCCAGCAGTGTCTTCAGAGTCAGCGCCAGGAGGTCGGCCGGTCGCTGCTTAGCCAGTACGCCTCCGCGTTTGCCGACCGGCGTACGGACCGCATCAATAATCACGGCTTCTCTCATCTCGAACTTTCCCGGTTCCGTTCCCTGGCGCACCGCGCAGAATTGATCTTATAACTAACCATCCGTATAATAGGTTACCCAAATGGGCAATACGACAAATTTCGAGGCTCGTAGTGAAACGAACGAAGAAAGCGGCCGTCGCGCGCACGGATGAAGATCTCACGGCGAAGGCGCGCATTCGCAACGCCGCGCTCGATCTCTTCGCATCCAAGGGGGAGGCGGGCGTCAGCCTGCGGGAAATAGCGAAAGTCGCGGGTGTGACCCACGGCCTCGCCATCCACCATTTCGGCGGCAAGGAAGGCTTATGCCGCGCAGTTCAAGAGCATGTCGCGTTCCTGATACAGACGGCGCTGGAATCCACGCCGACGACCGGAACGCGGGCGGAACTCGGGCGCGCGCGCGACGCCGCCGTCCGGAAGGTTTATGCGGAACACCCGATGCTCTTGCCCTACATCCGGCGCGAGATGCTGAATGTCGACGCAACCGATCCGGAGCTATTCAAGCAATTGGCCGATCTGACCCTGAGGCAGGTCCGCCAGCTGCGCGCCGCAGGGGCGGCGAAAAGCCCACTTCCCGAACAGCATCAGGCGTTCGCAATATTGATTCGTGAATTGGGCGCTCGGATGCTGGCGCCGGTCGGAGACAGCTTGTGGCGGTGCCTGAATGATGAAAAGGGTTCGCAGGCGCCGTCGGTCGAAATCAGGCTGGCGATGTCGCGCGACGACACCGAGCCGTAAAGCTGGCCGGTTTCCGACGACTGGCGGATAATGGTGTAGGACTTGCCGTCGACCTTCGCGGCGACCTTGCCGGCTTCGCCCTTGCGCTCGAGGCTCTGCTTTTCGAGCTCGGCCTTCATGCCTTCAAAGCGGGCCTTGTTGTCGGCGTTGGCGCGCAGCGCCTTGTTGCGCGGCAAGAGAAAGTTGCGGGCAAAGCCGTCCTTGACGCGGACGACGTCGCCCATGTTGCCGAGCTTGGCAACGCGTTCGAGCAGGATCACTTCCATGGTCATTACTCCTTTTTGATCGTTTGGATAACGGTGTTGGCAGTTCAGGTTGAAGCCGGCGGGCCGCGTTTGACGGCGGCACGCGCGCGGAAATGGAAGAAGGTCTCGGACAGGCCGATGAGGCACAGCGCCAGCACCGGCCAGCCGAAGATCAGCACCGAGGCGTAAATGCCGGCGAGAACGAAGCCGCGGCTCGCCATGCCTCGCGTGACCGCGTGCATGACGGCGAAGCCGAGTACGCCGTATGCCATCAGCAGGCTGGCGGCGACGACGCCGGCGACGATGCCCACGATGCCGTCGACGAACGACAACGCGGTCGCGGCGCCGAGGGCCGCGGCGGTGAAGGGCGTAAACGTCATCTCCGACAGCACCGGCCACGGCCGCGTCAGCCGGCCGGAAAACTGGA
>JAKALI010000119.1 GCA_021813195.1 Pseudomonadota bacterium | reverse complement strand
AGGGTGTGCTCCCCGAGAATTGGACCATCCTGGCGCATCATGCGGCGCACCTGATCGTAGTAGAACACCCATAAGGCCGCTGACATGGCCGTGACGCCGAGCAGGACGCCCAACACGAACTCCACGAATTCCATAGGCCGGCCGAGCGCGGCTGAGATCATACGATCGAACGCCAAAACGAGGACAAACGAGGCAACGGCAAGGGCGAGCCAGCGCACGCTCGGGCGCTCCCACCAACGATAGGGTGTGGCACGCTGCATGCGATCGCGTGCCGCGCGATGGTATGCTCGCAATTCATCGCGCGTCAGCTTGTAGGTGATCTCATGCATTCGTGCTCCCTTCGACAATCACTCTACACAGCAAATGCCGACGTGCCCATCCCGCGCGTCTGCGCGCCCTAGGCCAACTCAATTTCACGGCCTCGCATGATCGCCTGCCAAACTGACAGCGCCTGTTTGGTCTCGGCCACATCATGCACACGAACGATCTGCACTCCTTGTGCAACGGCGGACAACGCGGCTGCAATCGATCCCGGCACACGCGCCTTTGGATTGTCGATATGACAGATCTGTCCGATGAGCTTTTTACGCGAAGCGCCAAGCAGAATCGGCACGCCTAAGCCATGATAGAGGCTCATCGACGACAAAACAGCGACGTTGTGGTGGAGGTGCTTGCCAAATCCAATGCCGGGATCGGCGACGATCTTTGCGCGTGGAATGCCAGCCGCCTCACAGGCCGCAATTCGCGCACTGAGAAAATCGAAAACGTCGAGGACGACATCACGATACTGCGGGTTGTCGTTCATGGTTTTGGGATCGCCTTGCGCATGCATGAGCATAACAGGCAGGCCACTCTCAGCAGCGATTTCCAGCGCCTTCGGATCATGTGTCAGCGCAGAGACGTCATTGAGAATATCGGCGCCAGCTTGTGCGGCCTGCCGCATGACCTCGGACTTGCGAGTATCGACCGAGATCAACGCGCTCGTGCGCGCACGCAAGCCTTCAAGCACGGGCAGCACACGTTTCAATTCTTCCTCTAGCGCAACGGCGTCTGAGCCCGGTCGTGTCGACTCCCCGCCGATGTCGAGGATATCGGCCCCCTGCTCGACGAGCTTTAGACCATGGTCCACGGCGGCCTGAGCGTTGGCAAAGCTGCCCCCGTCAGAAAAGCTATCGGGCGTGACGTTGACGATCCCCATGATGCGCGGGCGATCCATGCTGAGACCGGCAAAATCAGGGCGGGCGCTGGTGAGGTTGTCGAACGTCCGCTTCAGCTCGTTGCCGTTGAACGGTGCCTGATCCCAAGCCGCATCGGCGAACCCTGTCGTGGCGTCGGCCCTGATCAGGCACCTGCGATGGGCCTCAGCAGCTTCGGCATCGATCAATTCCAATTCGGCAAAGCCCATATCGGCGCGCCCGCAAATTTTTTGCTGCAGGCCGGATCGCTCAACGTCAAGGCGATGGGCGTTGTAGGCGACGGAAACGATCGGGCGGAGATAGTGGCGTCGCATAGCGGACATCCTTGTATGAAACGATGCAGCCCCTGGACATGGTCGCAGGGGCTGCACCTCATTTCAGTTTTGGGGAGTGCGTCAACCCTGAGGCTGCGGCTCCATCGTCCCCGCGTCGGGCTCTTCGCGCGGTTTGGTGCGTCCTGCGGAGGGCACCGCCGAGCCCGCGGGCCCCTTGCTGCCGTCGTTGTCGTCACGGCGCACGATCGTCTCGCCCCGCATCAGCGCCTGGACCTCCTCGCCCGAAAGGGTCTCGTACTCCAAAAGCCCCTTGGCGACACGGTGCAACGCATCGATGTTATCGCGCAGGATCTGGCGCGCCTTCGCCTCGCCCGCAGCGATGAGACCACGGATTTCCTCGTCGATGAGTTTGGCCGTTTCATCGGAAATGTTCTTGGTTTGCGTGACGGAGTGGCCCAAAAACACTTCCTGCTCGTTGCCGTTGTAGCGCACGCGTCCCAATTTGTCGGACATGCCCCATTCCATGACCATGGCGCGAGCGAGTTGTGTCGCCATCTGGATATCACCCGTCGCACCATTGGTGACGTTGTCGGGTCCGCCACGAATGATCTCGGCGTCACACGCACCGCAGAATACCGCGAGACGCGCTTCGCACCAGGCGCGCGTACGGCTGTAGCGATCCCCCTCGGGCAAGTTCATTGTCACACCGAGTGCCCGACCGCGCGGAATGATCGTCACCTTGTGCAGCGGATCATAGGGCACCGACAGCCCCACGATGGCATGACCCGCCTCGTGATAAGCCGTATTGCGCTTTTCTTCTTCGCTCATGACCATGGAGCGGCGTTCCGCACCCATCATCACCTTGTCCTTGGCGTCTTCGAACTCCCGCTGAGTGACCAGCTTCTTGTTGCGACGCGCCGCCAGCAGCGCCGCCTCGTTCACGAGGTTTGCAAGGTCGGCACCTGAGAAGCCCGGCGTGCCCCGAGCGATGGTCTTGGCGTCGACATCGGGAGCGAGCGGAACGCGTTTCATGTGCACGCGCAGGATCTTCTCGCGCCCCTGGACATCGGGGTTTGGCACGACGATCTGGCGGTCGAAGCGGCCCGGACGCAGCAAAGCGGGATCGAGTACATCGGGACGGTTGGTCGCCGCAATCACGATGATGCCCTCGTTCGCCTCAAAGCCATCCATCTCAACGAGCAACTGATTGAGCGTCTGCTCGCGCTCGTCGTTGCCACCGCCAAGGCCAGCGCCGCGATGGCGGCCGACCGCGTCGATTTCGTCGATGAAGATAATGCAGGGCGCATTCTTTTTGGCCTGTTCGAACATGTCGCGCACGCGCGAAGCGCCGACACCGACGAACATTTCGACGAAATCAGAGCCTGAAATCGTGAAAAATGGCACGTTGGCTTCGCCAGCGACCGCGCGCGCAATGAGCGTCTTACCCGTACCCGGCGGTCCTACAAGCAATGCACCGCGCGGTATGCGCCCGCCGAGCCGCTGGAACTTCTGCGGATCGCGCAGGAACTCAACGATCTCTTCCAGATCCGCCTTGGCCTCGTCGACCCCTGCGACGTCTTCGAACGTTACGCGCCCCTGCCGCTCTGTTAGCAGCTTGGCCCTGCTCTTGCCAAACCCCATGGCGCGCCCTGAACCCGACTGCATCTGGCGCATGAAGAAAATCCAGATGCCGATCAGCAGCAGCATTGGGAACCAGTTGAGCAGCACGTTCATCAAGGATGGCACGTCCTCATCAGAAGGACGCGCCTTGAACTTGACACCCGACTTCTCAAGCCGCTCCACCAAATTGCGATCATCGGGCGCATAGGTCGTGAAGGACTGGCCGCCATCCCGCAACACGCCGTGGATGCGATTTCCCGCGATGGTGACTTCCGTCACCTGTCCGCCGTCGACCGCCGCAAGGAACTCAGAATAGGTAAATTCCTGGCCCCGGCGATTCTGGGTCGGGCTGTTGAAAAGGTTGAACAAGGCCGCCAGCAGAACAAGGACGGCAACCCAGATCGCAAGTTTCTGGAAATTCGAATTCATCGCTGATCCTAACGGGCCGGTTCGATCGCGAGCCCGATCGAGGCCGATGGCCTGGTTGGTGAATGGAGCAACAGCTCGCGTCTCAGTGTTATGGCCTGCTTTAAGATAGGAAGCTGCGAGAACTTTGCCAAGTAAAGTCCCGTGGCAACAGTTGTGACCTCAACGCGACGTGTACGACGGTACAATCGCTTTAGATTACGGAAGGTTACCTCGGCACCGGGTTAACTGCGCTCACTTCCCGCAGTGGTGCCCTGACCCTTAAGTCCGGATGACGCGCTAGCGCTAGAAACCGCGTTTCAAACCGCAGCGCGCTGTCCTGATTATGGCGAACGCCGGACTTTGCACTCAAACCTACCGGACAAAGCAAGGGAGCGGCCAACAGGGTGTCATCACGCCACAAACCGGGAAGCGTGAGGGCCGCCAGTGTTGGAATACGCGCACATTCGGGGTTAATTCGGCGCAAGTTCGCGAGCTCCGCCGACGAAAGCGCTCGAATCGACAACCGTCCGCTCGCCGTTTCGAATTCCCGGCGCGGATCACCCCGCACGCAAACTTCAAACCGGTTATCCCAGTTGATCGCCTGTCCTGGTTCAATCCGCACGTCGGGGAGCCCGGCCCGGCCCACTTCGCGAAAAATTCGCACGAACAACGGCCGCGACTCGATGAGACAGCCCCCGAGCGTGGTGCGCGTTCGTTCGGGGCGGGCCTGCAAGGACTGCTCCAAGACCTCGATCTGCGACAATTGAATGTCGGTCCCTGCCCCCCCAAAGGCCCGGATTAGGCGCGCCAGCAACCGCACGCGGAACTCTTCTGGCGCCTCCATAAAAGGCTCCATGCGAACCTCGGCGAAGGCGCCAGAATGTACATCCACCGCAGCGCGCATCAGTTCGTCAGTCGCAGCCTCGAGCGCGGCACGCGCTCGCGCAAGTCGCCGCGCGCTCAACGCGAGGGCCTGCGCAGTCAGGCCAGCCTCTTCCAAAGCCGGCTGCAACCGGCGCAGCCGGCCGCGCTCGAACCGACAATCGGAATTCGAGGGATCGGTAACCCAGGCCATCCCGTTGTCGCTGAGCCATGCCATCAGGTCGGACTTGGATTGATCGAGCAAAGGGCGCAGAAGATCGACGGGACCTTCCGCCGACAATTGGCGCTGCGCGCGCATCGCAGCAAGGCCATCCACCCCACTGCCGCGTGCCAGACGCATCACGACCGTTTCGGCCTGATCATCCCGTGTGTGCGCGGTGACGATCGCGGTGCGCACAACGGGCGCCGTGCGCGCAAGGCTAAGCAGCAGCTCGTAGCGTGCCGCACGCGCGGCTTCTTGCACCGCGGAGCGAACAGGGCCGGCGTTCCATGACAGCAGGCGATGGGGCAATCCGAGCTGACGTGCCGAAGCAGCGACCGTCTCAGCCTCGCGGCGAGACTCGGGTCTTAGGCCATGATCCACCGTGACGACCTCCATCAGGGGAGCATCACCCTGGCGTGACCGCCAGCTGGCTGCAAATCCCATGAGCGCCATGCTGTCGGGGCCGCCAGAGACTGCCAGCAGGACGCGCTGATACGTAGCCAGCGGTGCCAGTAACTGGTCGATCTCGAAATCGGCGTACCGAGCGGGACGGCTCATCTCGCTCCTCATGATGTTGCCTTGTTGGCCGTCGACTTCAGGGGCAGCCGAGCCTCTGGCGTTCGCTGTCGGCTTTGGATTTCAGGTTCGCGGGCGCACTTGGGTAACGGCCGGGTAACTGGCTGAGCAGACCGCAGGCATCCTTGGTCTTGCCCAGGTTGGCGAGTGCCATCGAGCGCTTCAGCATGCTGTCCGCGGCCTTTGGCGAGTTGCCATAACCTTGCATCACGAGATCGAACGCCTCGGCCGCATCGGCATAATTTCGCTGAACGTAATGCGTTTCACCCAACCAATAGAGGGCATTCGGAACGAGCGAGTCCTTAGGGTAGGTTCGCAGAAAGTCTGTGAAACCAGCCTGAGCCGCTCCGAAGTTCTGTTGCAGGAGATATCCATAGGCACGTTCGTAGTCCTGCTTGGGGTCGCCTGCGGATACGCCCGATCCGAGATCTGCAACCATCCCGCCCGAACTTCCCCCAGGATCAGCCGGGGACACGCGAACATTCCCTTGCGACGGAGGGGCCGATCCCAATTCCTGCTCGTTCAGCAGGGTGCCGATATCATCGACGTTGGCGGAATTGACGGTCGTAGAGCCAAAACGATCGACAGGTGGCGCCGGAGGCAGTCCAGCGCTGCCCGAGCCACTGGACTGAACACGCGCGCCGCTCGAGAGTTGCTCGATCTGCGATGTCAGAGCTCTGATTTGCATCTCCAACGCATCGATACGACCTGAGTCAGCGGTTGACAATTGGGCCGGCGCAGAGGGTCGTTGGACGACGGCGCCACCGCCGGCGCGCGCAAGCGACTCAAGCGTGCCGATCACCACCTGCAAATCAACAAGTTGCTCCTCCAGTTGCTCTACACGTCGCCGCAGGTCTGCGTCACCGGCGCCAGCTTTTGGCTTGGCACCGGCGACCGATCCTCCGGCCGCCGTTGGCCCGCCAGGTTGCTGGGCGACGTCGACACTTTGCGCCGAAGCCAACGAGGACGTGAGCAAGGCCGACAGCACACACGCGACGGCCGTTCGCGCGAACCGGCAAGCGAAGTGCCGAATAAGGTTCATAGTGGGGTCCATCCGCACAGGTTTTGTTTCGATTTGCGCTCCGTTGCGCTGTCGTTGACGAATCGTGGCCTTGCCTGACAATCGGAGTTGTTGGCCTTGGGGCTCGCGTCAAGACGCCGGGTCATAGCACGGTTCCGGTCTCGGTTCAGCCACGCGCAGATGTCTCGGCGCCGCGGCATGCGGGGCACGTCCGCAACGAACGCAGTCGCATTCGTGACGGTTCGCCCCCGCCCCCTCAGTGATGCACCGACGACACAGCACATCCGCTCCGATCATCACGGACTCGCGCGCGACGAGCCGTCGGACATGGGCAATTCACTCAGGCGTTGCGTGGTTAGCACCGTGACCGCGCGCCGGTTCTGAGCGGCGCAATCGGGGTGACGGCACTCGGCCACTGGATTCTGTCGTCCGAGGGGTAGGATCCCCAAACGATGCGCGGGTACGCCCTCTTCAATAAGGCGGCGGACAACCGTCTGAGCGCGATCGGCGGCAAGAGCGTCCAAAGCCGCATCCGTCAGCGGTGGATCGTCGGCATGGCCTTCGATCACGGCATACAAGCTCGCATTCCGTTTCAACCAGCGTGCCTGAGCCGCCAACACGGCCCGCGCGCGCGCGCCAAGCTCGGCGCTCCCAGGCGCGAAGAACACGCGATCCCCTGCTTCCAGAACAAAACTTTCCTCAATCGAAGTGGTCACGGGCGCGGGACGGCCCACTCGGCGAGGCGCGAGCCGAATCGGCTCGCCGCCCTCTGCGCCGTTCGGATTTGCAGCTGGCGCTACGCCAGGACCGCCCCTCGCAACCTCGTTCGCCGTATCGGCCAAGCCGCGATACATTTCCCGCAACCGCTGGCGAGCTTCAGCGGCCTTCTGATGAGTGGGAGCTCTCGCGACAAACAATTCCAACAGCCGCTGAGCCGCATCTTTGTCGCCAGCCTCCCACCTCTCTTGGGCTGAAGCAAACAGCTCGTCTGGATCCTGGCTGGGTTCGATCGGGGGATCAGACGGCGGCACGCCAGGAATTAGTCGCGCCGGCGGGGTCTCGATCACACCAAGAAGGGTCTCACCCCATTCCAATTCTTCACGATCCGCAACAGGCTCGTCGGCCCAGACCGGGGCTGATGAGACACCATCTGCCGCCAGGGCAAGGCCCAAAAGCGCCCACACGGCGCATGCACCAGTGGCGGCCCTTGTCTGACGACCCTTTCTCACGTCCTGCAAGCGGCGATCGCGCATGACGACTAATCCCTGACCACTATCAGCCGGAATCTTGGGGTTTTCTCCACAATCGATACCGTCGTTTGGCAAATCAATGGGGCCAAACTGTGCAGTGCGTTCGTGTCGAGGTCGCACTGTCTCTCGTCGAACACATGGTTCGCCGCAGAGCCCACACCTCAGGGCCAGCGTGTTATGCTTCGTTCTGACACGCGCGTGCCGACAGGAAACCGCTCCAGGTCAGGATGCAACGCGGCTGTTGAGCACCGTCTGCGCGCGACGATTCTGCGCCCAGCAGGAAATATCATCACACACCGCAACCGGGCGTTCCTTGCCGTAGGAGATGGTGCGCATCCGCGAGGCATTCACACCGTTCTGCGCCAAGTAGTTGCGCACGGAGGTTGCGCGGCGCGCACCCAGAGCAATGTTGTATTCCCGCGTACCCCGCTCGTCCGCATGCCCTTCGATCGTGATGGTGAATTGCGGGTAGCGCTGCAGCCACTGCGCCTGCTTCATCAACGTGGCCTGCGCTTCGGGAGTTAGGTCGGAACTATCCGAGGAGAAGTAAACCAGATCGCCCACATTGACGCTGAAATCCCGCGCTGTGCCCGGCGTAACCGGCCCCTTGCCATCTGGACCCAGCTGGGCGCTTTCGGGACCCTGCTCCTGGTTTGCACAGCCTGCCACGGTGAGGCAAGCGAGGGCAGCAAGAAAAACACGAGCCGCCGCGCGCGCGTGTCCACCGGCTTCACCCCGCCTACCGGCGGCCAACCCATGCCCGATCATCGTCTCAACCTCGTCTTCCAGCGACCGCGAAGCAGTCCTTCGCGCCACATCCCATCTCTACGAAGACCGTTTCACGGGATTGGCATGACCCGCTCAACGGCCACCAAGATGGGTTACCAACGAACGCAATTTTCGCCTTGCCGATCAGACGCTCAGCCGCACTCCACATGCGTGGCATTGCGGGCACGATGCCCATTCATGCGGCCGCCAACCGCGGAGTTGCGAGGGTTCGCACGCAATTGTGGCGGTAGCGAGAGCACAAACGCCACCCACCCTCGCCCTGAAGGCGGTACCTACCTATAGCTCTATGATTTAACAGCGTCGCTGCTGCGGAGTCCCGCGGCGTACCGCCCCCATCGCAGCAAATTCTGTGGATCGGCGACAAGTTCGATATGGACTCTGGAGTTCAAGATCAGCCCGAAGTACCCTGCCGATCTGGCGTAACCCGTCAAACGAAAAAGACCGAATTGAACCGGAAGAGCCGGAACAACTCGGTCTTAATCTGACGATTTGCCGGCTTGAGAAAGCCAGCCAAACCTACAAACTTAGCGAGCCACTTCAACTGCGGCCGGCAGCTCAGCGCCGAGCTTCATCGGAGCAGCTTCTTCACGGCGGCAAGCACCGAGAGCAACGGCCACGATCGCAGCGGTAAGAACGATAGCGCCCTTCATAGTCTTTCTCCTGTAGTGTCCCAGATCGGAATTGGCCCGGGATCTCGAGTTAACGATTTAACGAGCCACTTCCGTGGCGGCCGGAACCTCGGCACCGAGCTTCATCGGTGCCGCCTCTTCGCGACGGCACGCGCCGAGTGCAACAGCAACCACGGCAGCCGAGAGAACGATCAGCCCCTTGATACCCTGCATGTCTGGTCTCCTGATGCGTGTTCGGCGTTTAGCCGTCTAATGGGGTACCGGCATGGCCTGATGCGATCAAGTTCGCAGGTGGTGATCGCTTTGTTTTCCACCCCGGTTGATGCGAAAATGCCACGCCGTGTTCCAGCCATCCCGATTGATCCGGCTGCCGACCGGGCACAGGATCAACGCGCTGAAAAAACAAAATTTTTCATGCGCGGCGAGAAGATTGGCCGAGGGTGCCTAGCATGCCCGTTGGGCGTTAACATTGCTTTACCGGACGTCTCAATTCAGGAGCGGCGACCAGGCTGGGTCTGATGCGAACGAGGGCGTTGGAACGACTCGCTCGTTGTAGCCGGTGATATCGACCGAATAGA
>JAKALI010000118.1 GCA_021813195.1 Pseudomonadota bacterium | reverse complement strand
GACGATCCTGGCCCGCATGAATCCACGCCACGCGCGAGCCGTGGCCCTCGCAAAGCCCACGGAGACCGAGCGCGGGCAATGGTATTTCCAGCGCTATGTCGCGCATTTTCCGACCCGCGGCGACATACTCCTGTTCGATCGCTCCTGGTATAATCGTGCTGGCGTCGAGCCCGTCATGGGCTTCTGCACACCAGAGCAGCACGCCGAGTTTCTGGCACGCGCACCGGAATTCGAGCGCCTTCTCGTTGCCGACGGGTTTCGGTTCGTGAAGTTTTACCTCACAGTCGGGCGCGAGATGCAACTGAAGCGCTTTCACGAGCGCAAACATGATCCCTTGAAGCAGTGGAAGTTCACCGACATCGACCGCGCAGCGATGGCGAAATGGGATGCTTACACCACGGCACAGAACACCATGCTTCTGGCAACCCATACTAAACATGCGCCTTGGACGATCGTTCATGCCAACGATCAAAAGCGCATGCGCCTGGAAGTCATACGCCATTTGCTCGCGATCATTGACTATGAGGGCCGCAACCCGCTCGTAGCAACACCGCCTGATCCGAAGATTGTTGGCGAGGGGCCTCAGTTTCTTGGCATAATGGGCTAATTCGGGGAGTGGAGTTAACCGCCCGCAGACCGCTCACGCCAATTGCAACGCACGCGCGAGGACCTCGTGGTCAGAGAACGGCAGCACGGTATCGCCAACGATCTGACCTGTCTCGTGGCCTTTGCCCGCGATGAGCAGCACATCGCCGGGACCCGCCATCGAGACTGCAGCTTGGATGGCCTGCGCCCGGTCACCGATTTCGTGCGCGTCCGGCGCGCCGCGCAGAATCGCGCAGCGGATCGCTGCGGGATTTTCGGTGCGCGGGTTGTCGTCGGTCACGATGACAATGTCGGCAAGCTCGCTTGCGATACGGCCCATGATCGGCCGCTTACCGGCGTCTCGGTCGCCGCCGCAGCCGAAGACGCAAATGAGGCGGCCGGTAACGAACGGCCGGCAGGCTTTTAGTGCCGCGGCAAGTGCCTCCGGCTTATGCGCATAATCCACGATTGCGAGCGCTCCGTTCGTCTCACCGACGATTTCGAGGCGTCCTTTGACGCCTTGGAGATGTTCGAGGGCTCGCCACACCGTTGCGGGATCCTCGCCGAGAGAGAGCGCCAAGCCGGCTGCGACGATCGCATTTTCGACCTGGTAAGCTCCCACGAGTGGCAACCGGACCGAGAAGTCAGCGCCACCATGATGCAGTGACAGCATCTGGGCGAAGCCATCGAGCTGCACGCCGCGCACGTCGATGAATTTTCCCCCGCGCCCGACACTCACCACGCGGCGGCCCGCCGCCAAGGCGGCAGCCGCGACGTCGCAGGAGCGCTCACCATCGAGATTGACGACGACGGGCGCGCCCTGTGGAACCAACTCGGTTACGAGCCGCATCTTGGCCGCAAGATAGGCCTCGACCGTTGGGTGATAGTCCATGTGATCACGACCGAGATTGGTGAACGCGCCGGCGGCTAGCCGCACGCCATCGAGCCGGAACTGATCGAGCCCGTGCGAGGAAGCTTCCATGGCCAGATGCGTCACCCCATCGCGGTCGAGATCGGCGAGGGTTGCGTGCAACGTGATGGGATCAGGTGTCGTCAGCGCGCCATAGATGGCTCCATCGGGCTTCACGACGCCGATGGTTCCGAGTGAAGCGGACGCGTGTCCGCAGGCGGCGAAGATCTGTCGTGTGAACTCGGCAACCGACGTCTTGCCGCTCGTACCCGTCACAGCGACGATCGTCTGCGGTTGACGCTCATGGAAACGGGCAGCGGCTGCAGCCAAGACGCGGCGGGGCGCGTCGACTTCAATCGCCGGAACGCAGAGCCCCCGGGGCAGCTTCGCGCCACGCTCGACGACCACCGCGACCGCACCACGATGGACGGCATCCTCAACGAACCGTGCGCCGTCGTCCTTCGTGCCTGGAATGGCAATAAAGATCGCACCGGGGACAACCTTTCGGCTGTCGGACGCGATCGCTGCGATGTCAATCGACCGTGTCGCTGCATCGAGCGGAACGCTCGGCCCGAGTACGTCTGCTAAGCGCATTTTGTCCTCCGCGCGGCGGCCGCAATCGATCACAGCGGCAGGCTTTACGTTGCTCGGATTGGGGCGTCAAACGACCGGTTCCGGGCGCGTGTTCCATCGCTCTGGTTCCGGTCACAGCAAGGCCGTGCCGCGGCCAAGCACTCTCTGCGTTTCCGGGCGCAAATCTTGCCGATTTTTCATGTTGATTCGGGACGTTACCGCGATCACGGCGGATCAAATTCGGCGCGCATTTTGCCCACGCGTATTTGAATGGCAGTGAGCGGGGAGCCACCCTACCTCCAAGATGTGAGAGCGGGGGTGGTCCCTGCTCGCTTGAGAATGATCAGGAGAGACACCATGCATCGTGCTGCTTATCTTGCTGCCGCCGCCGGCTTGGTCGCCGGCCTCGCTGCACCTGCCGTCGCCGAACCCGCCGCGTCGCCCGACACGGCCTCGGTTCATGCCTTCACCGCGCAGCTTTCGGCAATGGCCAATCAGTCCGAACTGCGTCGTATGCTGGCTCACCGAGGCTACATCGTGCGCTCGGATTTTACCCGCAACGGTTCGGGGCTGTGGGTTGCGACCGCGAGCAAGGACGGCCAACTCGTGCCGATTGCGGTGCGCATGCCCGCGCGCGTTTTCCCCACGCCGCTCACGAACTGAGTCTGAGGAAACGCGCAAAACAACGCCCGCTGCGTCGAAGCAGCGGGCGTTGAACGTCCGCAGCGAACCGGTCGACTTAAGATTTCTTATCGGGCAACACGACGCGAATGGACAGCTCGCGTAATTGCTTGGGCGTGGCTTCGCTCGGTGCTCCCATCAGCAGATCGGCTGCCTGCTGGTTCATTGGGAACAATGCCACCTCGCGCACAGTTTTACAGCCTGTGAGGAGCATCACCATGCGTTCGATACCGGCTGCCATGCCACCATGGGGTGGCGCACCATACTGGAATGCGCGGTAGAGTCCGCCAAAGCGGCTCTCGACGTCGGCCTTGGTCATGCCGGTGATCTCGAAGGCTTTCACCATCGTCTCGGGGATATGATTGCGCACCGAGCCGGATGCAATTTCATACCCGTTGCAGACCACGTCGTATTGATTGGCTTTCAGCGCGAGCAGGGCCTCGCGGCCCTCTTTTTCCGCCGTTTCGAGGGCCTCGCGCCCGCCCTTGGGCATCGAAAACGGGTTGTGGGAGAAGTCGATCTTCTTGTCCTCTTCGTTCCACTCGTAGAATGGGAAATCGACGATCCAGGCGAGCGCGTAGCGGTCTGCATCGATGAGCTTCAGTTCGTGACCGACACGATCGCGCGCCGCGCCTGCGAACTTGTAAAAGTTGGCGGGATTGCCAGCCGTAAAGAAGACCGCATCGCCAGTCTTGAGGCCGAGCTGGGTCTGGATGGCTTGCGCGCGCTCCGCACCGATGTTCTTGGCGATTGGGCCGGCACCGGCCGCACCTTCCTCCTCGCGCCAGAAGATGTAGCCGAGACCTGGTTGGCCCTCGCCCTGAGCCCAGACATTCATGCGATCGCAAAAGGCGCGCGATCCGCCGCCGGGTGCGGGAATGGCCCAAACGCGCACCTTCGGGTCTTTCTCGATCATGCCAGCGAAGACTTTGAAGCCCGAACCGCGGAAGTGGTCGGTGACGTCCTGCATCTCGATCGGATTGCGCAAGTCGGGTTTATCCGACCCATACTTGGCGATCGCCTCCTCGTAGGGGATGCGCGGCCACTGTCTCGTCACCGGCTTTCCGCCGCCGAACTCTTCAAACAGCCCCGTGAGGATCGGCTCCATGGTCTGGAAAATGTCCTCCTGCTCCACGAAGCTCATTTCAACGTCGAGCTGATAGAATTCGCCCGGCAGCCGGTCGGCGCGAGGATCCTCGTCGCGAAAACACGGTGCGATCTGGAAATAGCGATCGAAGCCTGAGACCATCAGCAACTGTTTGTATTGCTGCGGCGCCTGGGGCAATGCGTAGAACTTTCCTGGATGAATGCGCGATGGGACGAGAAAGTCGCGCGCACCTTCTGGGGAGGAAGCCGTCAGGATCGGCGTTGGAAACTCGTTGAAGCCCGCCTCATGCATGCGTCGGCGGATCGACTTGGTGATCTCCAGCCGTTTCATGATGATGCCGTGCAGCGTCTCGCGGCGCAAATCGAGGAAGCGGTATTGCAGCCGCAGATCTTCTGGATAATCCGGCTCACCGAACACAGGCACGGGCAGTTCCTTGGCCTCCGAGAGGACTTCAATTTCAGTCGCGTAGAGCTCGATTGCGCCGGTCGCGAGGTCCGGGTTTTCGGTTCCCGCAGGGCGCTCGCGCACCTTGCCGTCGATGCGCACGACCCATTCCGAGCGCAGCCGCTCAGCTGTGTTGAAGGCCGCGCTGTCGGGATCTACGACGACCTGCGTGATGCCGTAGTGGTCACGCAGATCGATGAAGAGCACACCACCGTGGTCGCGCACACGATGCACCCAGCCCGACAAGCGCGCCACCGTACCGATATTGTCGGCCCGCAGGCCGCCGCAAGTCGCCGATCGATAACGGTGCAAGCCGGCCGCGCTCATGGCCTCAATTCCTTCATCGGGTTGGCTGGGAAAAACGGGCCGGAGAAGCGCACGGGGTTGGCGGAATGTCAAGGCCGGGGTAGAACGGCCGGGAAGGCGAAGGGCGCAGTCTGCGGCCATGCGACATGACGCCGGCCAAGGTCGAGTGTGGACACCACCCAGACTGAGGCGATTTGCGCGATCGCAGCGGTGGCAGCGATGAGCGCGCGGTGGTCGTTGCGCTTCACCGGCGGCACTTACGACCCAAGCGCCGACGAGCGTCTCAGCGAACGCAGCCAGCCTGCGGACGCATCACGTGCAGTCATCGTCGTTGTGCGCCAAGTCCAGCTCGAGCTCGATGCGGCGTCGATCGCAGGCCGGGTGAGTTCGCAACCGGTCAGCGCTGTCGGAACGCACCAGAGCGGCAATGGTGCCAGCATGGTGCGACATTGGGCTGAGACCTGAGCTGATGGAAAGGCAAAATCGGACTTTATCGAGCGCCACCGGCATATCCATTCCGGCGTAGCGTGAGCAGTCCCATGATGGCGATTGCGGCAAAGGTGGCTCCCGCGAGGAACGTGCCTTCAGGACCAGCCAAATCCCACAATGCTCCGGCGATGATGCTCGCTCCAAGAAGCGCCACGCCCGTCGTCAAGTTAAACATGCCGAAGGCTGTTCCGCGCAGTTCAGCGGGAGCCGCGTCCGCAACAAGCGTGGCCAGCAGACCCTGCGTCAGCCCCATGTGGAGTCCCCATAGGATCACGCCGCAGGCGGTCTCGAAAATGGTGCTGGACAAAGCCAGCACGAGATCCGCCACGACCAGCAAGCCAAGTCCGGCAATGAGCACGGTATAGCGATCAACCCGGTCGGATAGAATACCGGCTGGATAGGCCGATAATGCATAGACGATGTTCATCAGCACCATTACGGCTGGCACGAGCGCGATGGGTAGGCCGACAGATTGCGCGCGAAGGATAAGGAAGGCCTCGCTGAACCGCGCCAGCGTGAAGACGACCGCGATGGCGACAACCCACCAGTAGGCGACGCCGAGACGGGCCAACTCTACGCGGCTGAGCGGGGATTGAACGCGCCGGAGTTCGGCCGGTCGTTCGGGTTCTTTGACAGCGAACGCTATGAGACCAAATGCCATGAAGCCTGGAACGACTGCGATCCAGAACACGGTCTGAAAGTTATTCGCCGTCCACAGCATGAGTGCCATGGCGAGTAAGGGGCCGACGAATGCGCCGATCGTGTCGAGGGATTGGCGCAGTCCAAAGCTTGCACCGCGAATTTCAGGCGGAGAAAGATCAGCAACCAGCGCATCTCGCGGCGCGCCACGCACGCCCTTGCCAATGCGGTCAATGAAGCGGGCAGCGATGAGCCAGGATAGGTTGGGCGCAAGCGGAAAGACGAGCTTGGTGAAGGCCGCCATGCCATAACCAAGAACAGCGAGCGTTTTGCGTTTGCCCAACCAGTCGGAGAGCGCGCCGGAGAAAACCTTGGTGATTGCCGCGGTCGCTTCCGCAACTCCTTCGATGAGACCGACAGCGAGTGTCGAGGTGCCCAGTACCGAGACCATGTAGATGGGGAGAAGCGCGTGGATCATCTCTGACGAGATATCCATGAGCATCGAGACGAAGCCGAGAACCCACACTCCGGTCGGAATCTGCGTCACATGATGTTTGATCGAACGAAACACGACCATCGCGCTAACCTTCTCGAACTCAAGGGCTTAGCGCAAGTGTTCTGGTTGACAACGCCGGTCTTAATTCCCGCCGCCAAACCTCGCAAGGATGCTCAGACCTCGCCGGAGCAAGCCGCCAACTGGCGCTAATCTGGGGGCGCTCTCCCGTCCATCATCAAACGAAGTCTTTGGCCGTCATGAGCGTCAAAGCCGGCGCCTCCCGGCCATCGGTTTACGCCCTCGCAGATGAATTGGCGCGCCCGAAAGGATTCGAACCTCTGACCCCCAGATTCGTAGTCTGGTGCTCTATCCAGCTGAGCTACGGGCGCGCATGTCGCGAAGACGTCAAGTGACAAAGGGCCATTTCGCTGGCGATACGCCAATGCCGTCAGTGACCGTCACGGACAAGAGCGCTCTTCTAACGACTGGGCTTGCGCGGCGCAAGGGCTTGTCGGCGCGGCGGCGTGACCGGACCGGCCGTCTCTCAGAGCCGAGGGAGCATTCTGGTCCGGCACCATCGGCGTCTCAGGCCGCTCAGCCGCGCTGTGGCGCCACCACCGAGCGAGGGTGTGTCGCGCCCGCTTGGCCGCCCTGCGGCGGGCATGAGCACGTGGATTGATGATGGGGTCGGTGGCAGCTTATGACGCGGTTGGCGGATCGAAATCATTCCGCCGCGGCAGTTGCTGGTGGGCGAACGGCAAGCCAAAAGGTCTTGGTCTGGCCGCCAATGCAACACCCGGCGGCTCACGCGCACCGGGTGTTCGACCGTTGGTCAACAATGGCTCGTGAGCAGTCGCCGAGCCGCGGTCAAGCCGCCTTGAATTCGTCGCTTGCGGTTTCCTCGGCTTCCGCCATGCGCCGGCCGCGCGCGCTCTTTGCCAGCACGTCCGTGATGCGCTGAACGGCGCCGCGGTCGTCAAGCTTCTCGACGGCGGCGATCTCGCGGGCCATCCGATCGAGCGCATCCTCGTAAAGCTGCCGCTCCGAATAGGACTGCTCGGGCTGAGCTTCGGAGCGGTAGAGATCCCGCACGACTTCCGCTATGGAGATGAGATCGCCGGAGTTGATCTTGGCCACATATTCCTGCGCACGGCGGCTCCACATCGTGCGCTTGATGCGCGCGCGCCCCTTCAGGACCTCCATGGCTTTGCCAACGATATCGTCATCGGCAAGTTTGCGCATGCCGACCGTCGCAAGCTTGCCGGTCGGTACGCGCAGCGTGAGCTTTTCCTTCTCGAAATTGATCACGAAGAGCTCGAGCGACATGCCCGCGATCTCCTGCTCTTCGATGCCGATAATGCGCCCAACGCCATGCGCCGGATAGACGACGAATTCGTTGGTCTTGAAGCCATGACGCTGGCTCACGGGGCTTTTCTGTGACGTCATCATCTGCCGCTGCGCAGCCGTCTTTTCGGCAATCGCACGCGGGGACGCCGGTACTTCGGCTGGCTTGGCCGGAGCCGTGATGCGCGCATTGGAAGCCTTGCCGACGGCCGCGGGCACGGCGCGCGCAGGAGCTGAAGCCGGCGCCGCAACGAGGCGTGCGCGATGCGCGGCGAAGGCGGCTGCTGGCCCGGTCATGGGCTTGGCCGCCTCGGGCTGCTTAGCTGTGGCTGACTTGGCAGGGGCCGCAGCTGGCGCCGTCGACTTATGTGTGGCCGGTTTCGGCGCTGCCGCCGTAACCTTGGTCCCAGCCGCGACCGCCGCGGGTTGGCTCTTCGTCAAACCGGCGGACTTCGTTGCTTGCCCCGATCCCTTCGACGTCGCGGCTTTAACGGTAGCTCCAACGACCACCGGAGCGGCGCCCGGCTTGGCGGCGCCAGCTTTGCCACTAGCTGCCGTTGGCTTCACGGCAGGGGTTTTCTTGGAGGTTGTAACGTGCGCTGCCGCGCCTTTCGCCGGCGCAACTTTGCGGGGCGATGCCTTCGAGGACGTGGCGGATTTCGATGCCTTCGGGGCTGCACCCGCCTGGCTCGTTTTGCGCGTTGGGGCCGGCGCCGGGGTGGTCTTGGCCTTCGCAGCGATCTTGGTTTTCTGAGCCATGCGTCGTCTCACTTTGCCTACTGAACCGAGAAACTTTCCACGGAACTGGGCACAAAACCGATCCGATCGAGCCGTGGCGCCTCGTCCGGATTCTTGTGGGGTGATTGCTCACCGCTTCCGCGCGGGAACCACGTCTTGTCCCCCCGCAACTCGTCTCCCCCCCAGCCCGTCGTGGCTCGCGATCCGAGCGGCAGGTCCGATCCGCACCGATCACGCCTGGCCCGCGATATGCTGCGGCCCCCGCGGACGAGGGCGCTGCAACCCTTGGCGGACGCGCCCGAAGGTGCGACCTCGCCGCTCACCTCCCTGACCGACCCTTCGACTGGCGCCCCTCTGACGGACGCCGACCGCGTTCCAGCCCCGCGCAAAATGGCCGGCCGCACAACTCCTCTGCGCGGATCTTCCGGACCACGCGCCGAGTAGTTGCAGATTTGTTCCCGTACTGTTGCCTTTTCGAGCCTGCCGACATTGTGTGCCGAGCACCATAACACAAACTTTACATGAAATGAAGGGAGGGTAACCGCGGCGATTTCGATGCCGTTAATTCAGCCGGTATCGTGCGGGCGAACGCAGTTGCGCAAGCAATAAAACGCGCTTTGCCGAGATGCCGAATAACCGATGTCGTCGGACTTGGCGCCCCCGGCAGGCAGGCCGTCCAAAACGAGGATTAATCTCCCGAGCCGGGTTCCGGGGAGAAATATTTCTCGTACTTGTTACTCTCGTCTTTGAACTTATCAGCTTCCGGCAGCGCCGGCTTTTTCGACGTGAGGTTGGGCCACTTGTCCGCATACTCGCGGTTGAGTTCCAGCCACTTCTCTAGGCCTGGTTCCGTGTCGGGCTTGATCGCGTCAACCGGGCATTCGGGTTCGCACACGCCGCAGTCGATACACTCGTCGGGGTGGATCACCAACATGTTCTCGCCTTCGTAGAAGCAATCCACCGGACAGACTTCGACGCAGTCGGTGTATTTGCACTTGATGCAGTTTTCGTTCACCACATAGGTCATGCGCGAATGTCCAGCGAGATGGTCATCTGAAAGGGCTGCCGTCGGTTGGCTCCGCCAAAGTTGTCCGTGTCTTAGCGATGCGCCCCGACCC
>JAKALI010000117.1 GCA_021813195.1 Pseudomonadota bacterium | reverse complement strand
GTTGAGGCTCATCTTGGCCATCGCAACCGATGTCCAGCTTAGTGCCCATCCTGCCGCCATGTCGCCCCATCCACCATGCCTGACGCGAGCGGCCTGGGTATCGGCGCGTGCGATATGCTTCTGCGCGGCGCGGTTGTTGTAGATGATATGGGAGCCCATCTTGTATCGGTTGATGTTGGCCCGCTCCTCCGGGGAATAGTCGGCCCGCACATCGAGGCAGAAGACGACGGTCTTGCCCATGACGCCGCCAAGGCGCTGCGAGCGCTGAAGTTTGAGTTGCATAAGATCGGCCCCCGCCCGATGCCGCGAATACTGCAGGGTGTGCCTAATCCATACGATTCGCAAGGACAAAGGGGCTCGGTACTTTGGTAGAAAGGCCGATTCCGATACCGCTCGGGTTAAGCAGGTGGCCAGCCGGTGTGCCTCTTGACCCGTTCGCCCGAGCGCATGACGGCGTTTTCAACATCGGCAACAGTGTCCTTGAAGAAACAGTGCAGATGTCGTTGGGACGCGCACGCGACCCGCCGCGGTGTCTATTCCAATCGAGCTGTTATCGAATAACGAAAGCCTCAGCGCTATGCCGAACGCTACGCAGCATTTCTGCCTTGCGTTCCTCCGGAGGGAGCGCGCCAGAGCCAGAATGCGCCCAGGGCGAGAACGAAAAAGCCTCCAAAGAATGTCAACCCGAAATGGGGAAATGCGAAAATTGCAGGTCCGATGCCCGTGACGACTTTCACCAGGTGGACGATGACGGACGACAGCCAAATTCCCGCAAGCGTGAACGCAACGACCGGAAACGACCGTCCGCCCGGCGTCAGTTTCGGCAAGGCAAGATGGGCAGTCACGAAGTCGGCCACAGCGACCGCTCCCGTCAGAACGAAGAATACCGCCACTGTCGCGACCGGCACCAGAGCCATCGAACCGTCCGACAAGTAATGCTCGATGCCGGTGAAGGCGCGCGGCACGTAGAGCAGCGCAGCTATCGTGGCAACGAATGCGACCAGATGCAGCACGATGAATGACGCGGCGGTGACCACTGCCCGAAACGTCGCAACAAATAGTTGCTTGGTGAAATTCAACAGACAGAGCAATACGAGTAACGCGATCCGGAGCAACGTTTGCACGGTCCCTGCGATGAGCAGCAGCAAGACATTGTCAGGGGTCTTCCACAACGTGGCTGCCTTATCTACCCTTTCGAAGATCGCGGGCAACGCGCGAGCGAACAGGCGACCAGCATCGAATACGACCAGGATGGCACCGCCGGCCATCAACAGGATGCGAAATTTGATTGCGAGGTCGAGTATGCGCGCGGGGACGGCACTCCCAAGAAAGCCGAACGCATACGAGCTTCCGAGACCAAGAAAGCTCAAGCTCATGAAAATGAAGTACATAGCTTGCCGCGATACGAGTTGCGGCTCGTCCGGCGCCGACTGATCCACTTTCCCCAACTGGACGGATGTAACGAACAGGAAGAATCCCAGTGCGAGCGTAAGAAGCAATTGCAATGTGCCGGGCTCGAAACCGCCACTCTCAAACTGCGCTACCTCTCCCAAAATATAAACCAGCACGATCAGAGATACGGTCGCAAGTTCGGCCAGGAACAGCGCTCGCAGCCCGGCGGGTGCCGAAACAGCGCCTCCCACGACAATTGATCGACCCGGCGCAACAAAGCGCTCGGTGGTCGGCACGGACCAGAGAACCATGACGAGCAATATTCCAACCGCGACGACCGGTTCATAGGCGAGACCGGGCTGCAGGAACGTCGCATAGGCATCAATCACCAGACACCCGAGCATGGGTACCAGGAAGGCAAGAAGTCCCCGGCCCCGATCCTGCGCGTCGCGTTGCCCGCGATAGGCGACCGCGCCCACCAGTACGGCGATCAACCCTCCGCCCAAGATGATAATGAGCTTGGTGTCCTCTGAACCGATGGAGTTCATAGCCGCCTCCGACCAAGTGAGCCGTACTTCACGACACGAAATTCGACGGAAGATGTTGGAGTATTTTGTGCCTGCATTGCCGGCCCCCTCCCGAATGCAGTGGCGCCAACTTAACACATCGGCGGCGTGCCGTCTTTCGTTTGTGCACCGGCACGGCATGTGCTGATTGGCGCCAGTATCGCCTTTAGGTGGGGCGAGGCGGCAAGAAATCGAAACCCGTCGATCGTCCCGTGGGCCGGTTGTTCCGATCTTAGGAGAAATCAGGAGTTTAGCCGCGGCTAAGCAAACAGCGACGAAGAGGGCTCCGTCGCTGTTTGCCCTGTTATGACATTTCCGGACTCAGGTAATTGATGCAATGCGTGCTCGGGCCTTGCGCACATAGCCCGGATCGAGCTCAATGCCGATATAGCGCCGGCCGAGCGCCTTGGCGGCTACGGCGGTGGTGCCGGAGCCCACAAACGGGTCGAGCACCACGTCTCCGGGCTTGGTCACCGCCTGGATCAGGTGCTTCAGCAGTTCGACCGGCTTTTCGTTCGGGTGTGTGAGCCGTACTGAGGCAAGGCGCGGGATTGGGATCACCGACACGGGTCGCCCGTTCGGAAACCGAAAGCGGCCCTTCACCGCGAAGATGACGTTCTCGTGGCGCAGGCCGAAATCGCCGAGGCAATCGCCGACGCTGTGAACGCCCTTATCCCAGATCACTTGCGTCTTCGGCGAAAAACCCGCGATGCGCATCGCATAGCGGAACGCCTCCTCGGTGTCATACCTGGTGAAGCAAAGCAGGGCACCGCCCTTCTTCAACACCCGTGCCGCATCGTGCAGCCACCAGATATACGGCGCGTTGTCGTTGGCGATCTTCGGGAAGTGCCGTGATGTGTCCTTGCGGAAGGTGCTGTGAAAATTGATGCCATAGGGCGGATCGGTGACGATGGCGTCGACGCTTGCCGCCGGCATGAATTTCAACGTATGCAGGCAATCGCCGTGGATGATGACGTTGGTTCGCATAGATGTGTCCTCCGTTTGAGAGGACAGACCAGCTATCGGAAATTCGCAGCTTCGTATCCGTGCGCTATGTTCCCTGGTGTGGGCGGACGCTCGAAGGCAAGCGGCGATGCGCGAATATCACAAATTATTGCCGCTGCGCATTTGTCGCAGTGAACGTCGCGCGTCATGCACCCGTGTCGCGGCGCATAGCGGAACATCCGCGCACCTTCGCAACCTCGTCGTCGCGCGCTACGAACACCTCATGTCCACGTCCCGCCGCTCCCGTATGCAGCGCACCCGCACCGGCAAGCGTCTCATGCTGACCGAGCGCGATCTGACAATCTTCCGCTGGCTGAGCCGATACCGTTATCTGCGCTCCACATACCTCCATGCCTTTGCCGGCGGTGCATCCGAGACCCGCCTTAAGGAACGGCTCGGCGATCTTTTCCATGAAAGCTATCTGGACCGGCCGGAGGAACAGTGGCGCTTCGCCGATTGCCGGCATACGCCCGCTATCTACGAACTCGGGAGGGGCGGCCGTCAGGCGCTTGGAAATGCCGAATTTAGCGGCGATGAGCGCCGCGTCCTGCTCGGCCAAGGCGCGCACCGACAGTTCGCCCATTCGCTCATGATTTGCGAGGTGCTGGCTTCGATCGAACTCGCCGCGCTCGGAATGCCGAATCTCCGCTTCGTCCCGCTGCCGGAAATCCTCGCCAAGGCGCCGGAAGCGACGCGCACGGCCACGTTTCCCCTGCGGATACCGCTTGGGCCGGGAGATGGCGGCCATGTCGTTCCCGATGCGCTATTCGGCCTAGAATATGTAAGCGGCGCCCGGTTCTCATACCGCTTCTTCGCGCTGGAGGCGGACCGGGGAACCATGCCGGTGAACCGTATTGATTCGCGACAGACTTCTTTAGCGGGCAAGATAACAGCCTACCGGCAGGTCTTGATGCGCCGGCTTCATCGCAGCCATCTCGGCCTTCCCAATCTTCTGGTCCTGCTCGCCACCGCAAGCCCGGCCCGGCTGGACAATATAGCCAGCGTGCTCGGCCAAGCCGGGGGCGAGGCAGCATTTCTGTTCACCGCTACCACCCCCCAGAGCCTGGTGCGGCCGTGCCCGGGTCTGCTTACCGCCCCCTGGCATCGAGCCGGGGTTTCGGCCTTACGAATCGACAACACAGCGTGACCTTCCCGGCCGTGTCGAGCCGGAACACCGGCATTTGTGGGGCTTTGTGACGATCGGAGTTGTGGCCGCTTCGGGGGCCTTGCCTCCGGGGTGCCAAAACGCTAGATGGGCGCCCCGGCCAGGGGTCGGGACCGCCCACGGAGCATCTAAGTGCTTGACCGAGAAATGAGGTTGAGGACTGCGCCGACACCGGGTAGACAATACGGAGACAAGGGCCTTAGGGCACTAGGAAAAATCCAGGTTTGCCGCCTTAGCTCAGCCGGTAGAGCAACGCATTCGTAACGGAAAGTGATGCCTGCACATACCGACTCATAGCGGCACCTAACGGTTTGATCCTATTGTCTTTTCTCTTGTCTCGGTGTTCATCGTTGAACGTCGAAAAACGCCGCTTCGCGCACGTCGCGGTAGACAAAGAGGAGACAAATGCGGCTCACCGACATCACCATCAAATCGCTTCGTCCGCCGGAAAAGGGCGCCCGCATCTATCCCGATCACGTCGTTCCCGGCTTCGGGGTGAGAGTGAGCCAGGGCGGAACGAAAAGCTTCGTGCTCACCCACGGCCCCCGGCACGAGCGCGAGACCATCGGCCGGGTCGGGATCATCGGGCTGCAGGAAGCCCGCACGGACGCCAAGCGGCGGCTCGCCGAGTACACGCTCGGCAAGAGTAAGCCCCGGTCCATAAGCTGGAGGGCCGCGCTTGAGGAGTATCTCGTCGAGAAGTCGGCGCGGCTGAAGCCGCGGACGCTGGCCGATTACACCTATGAACTGAACCGGCACTTCAAATACGGGCAAACCCGGCTATGCGATCTTTCGCCTCATGATCTTTGGAAAAGCCTTGATCGCCTCGCCAAGACGCCCGCCGAGCAGCAGCACGCCTTCGTCACATTGCGCGCCTTCATCCGCTGGGCGCACCGCAAGCATTACGTCGACCGCAACCCCATGGAACGGATGCAGGCCCCGCATCGGTATATTCCGCGCGACCGCATCCTTACCGATGAGGAACTGAAGCGCGTATGGCACGCCGCCGGCGACGACGTGTTCGGAAAGCTGGTGAAGCTGCTCATTCTCACCGGCCAGCGCGTCGGCGAAATCAGGCAGCTCACGCCGGACATGGTAGGCGAGGACCGGATCACCCTCCCGTCCTGGCTCGCCAAGAACAGCCGCGAGCACATCTTTCCACTTGGCGCTATGGCGAAAAGCATCCTGCCGGGCGCCACTGACGGACGGTTTCTTCTTCCCGCACGCGGCAGCGAAGGCCAGAAGCCCTTCAACGGCATCGCGACCGCAAAGCCGAAACTCGATAAGCGATGCGGCGTAACGGATTGGACGCTGCACGATCTGAGGCGCACCTTTGCCTCAGGGCTGGCATCCATTGGCGTACAGCTACCCGTGATAGAACGGCTGCTTAATCACGTCTCCGGCTCGTTCGGCGGCATCGTGGGCGTCTATCAGCGCTACGACTTCATGCCTGAAATGCGCGACGCCATCATGCGGTGGGAGCGCCACCTCGCCGATCTCACGCGCGAACCGGCGGAAGCGGACGAGGGCGTTGAAGCAGAGCATTGCACCAGGAATGCGGCGTGAGCCGCGTCTTGATTTGTTGTCATATTTGACTATATTGGGGGTTGGATGGTCCGGAACACGCGGAAGATCAACTGGGTAAAGGCCGCTCTGAAGGATTTCCTGGATTTTCCCGCCGCGGTCCAAGACCGGGCTGGCGCGGCGCTCACTTTCATTGCGGAGGGAGCGACACCGGACATCGCCAAGCCGCTTACCGGGCTTGGCAGCGGCGTATGGGAACTGGCGATCCGGTCGCGTGGTGATGCCTTCCGGGTGGTTTACGCGCTCCAACTTGGTGACGATATCTGGGTCGTCCATGCGTTCCAGAAGAAGTCCAAAAAGGGCGTCGCCACGCCCAAGCACGAAATTGATCTGGTGCGGGAACGGATGAAGAGATTAAAGGAACAACTACGATGACCACGCGCAAACTCGCCACCGTTCGAGGCACCGGCAATGTGTTCCGCGACCTGGGGCGCCCGGATGCCGAAATCCTGCAATTCAAATCGCTGCTCGCAGCCGAAATCGTCCGTGCGCTCGACGAGCGGCAACTGACTGTTCGCGAGGCCGAGCGCCTAACCCGGATCGCCGCCGCCGATTTCTCGCGCATCCGCAACGCGAATCTCGGTCGCTTCACGGTGGACCGTATGATGACCGTTCTCAGCCGGCTTGGCAGGGACGTGGACATCAAGATCACCGTGCGGCCGCGAAAGAGCGCCGCGGCTTCGTGCACCGCACCAGTATGAAGGGTGTTGGCACGCGCTCACATATCGTCCC
The DNA here is from genome assembly GCA_021813195.1 of Pseudomonadota bacterium. The sequence goes on along the minus strand of JAKALI010000117.1, from coordinate 3,056 downwards.
GCGTCAACTGAAGCTCTGCATATCGCCTCGTCCGCCCCATTCCGAGAAGCAACCCTGTCGCATCCTTGGCGCCGGCTTTTTCGACCGGCCGCCGGAGATCGTCGCGCGGGAGCTTCTGGGGAAGTATCTTGTGCGTCGGAACGGTCGAACTACGTCGTTTGTGTCCGCGGTGCAGGTTGCCGGGGAACACCTGGCTCAAACACCTGCCTTGCTCGGTTCCGTATTGGTAATCTTGTGATGTTTTCCCAGGATGCACGCAGGGTTGAACGCGCTCACCGGCCATGCTCTCGTTACGCCAGTCCTTGGCTGCGGCGAGCACGGCAATGCGGGAGGGAGTGGAAAATGGCAGTGACAGACGGCGAGCCCCATATCGGCGACGTTCCCACCGTACGGCCGGAGCAACTCCGCGACGCCGTCGGCATGATCTACAGTTGGGTCGAAGACGGGGATGACATGGAGGGCGACCAAACCATGCCCGGAGAGGATTTGTGCGATCTCCTCGACCGGATGACACGGACGATCAATGTCGAGCCTGACGTTGCCATCGCCCTCTTCAAGCGCGCCCTCGCACTGTCTGCATTCTGCGGCGAGGCTGACGTGCCGGAGACACTCTTCGAGAACGACCTTCCGGGGCGAGAACTGTGCACCGCGGCCGCTAGAGCGCAGGTCCTCGATGCTCCGGGCGAAATTGAAGGAGAGATAACCCACTACTTCGACGAGGCTGCGATGCACGCGGCGCTCCTGGCCGCTCGTAATTGAGTTATCGTCGGGCAGCGCATCTATGAACGGAACAGGCGCTGAACGAGTAGCCAATCTATGCCGTATAAGTCATGCTCCCGCGCAGCCTTCTCTATTCAAATTGCTGCAGCGATCCTGCATCCTGGCACTGGGTTATTGCGCTGAACGGCTTACTCGGCGCCCCGTCGATCATGAGCTTCAGGTAGATGGAGCGATTTGGCAGGTTCAGCAGATCCTCGACGCCGAAGGTCGGTTGAAATTCCTTGGCCAAGATCGCGGCATCCTCCGGCCCCACGCGGAACGAAATCAGCGTGCCGGCGTTGCCGAGTACGGCATGGCGGATGTCCGGGTCCAATTGGTGGAAGTACTGGTTCGCGAGGATCAGCCCCACGCCATACTTTCGTAGCTCGCTCATCATGTTGGCGAGCATGAGCGTGGTGAAGTTCTGGAATTCGTCCATATAGATAAAGAAAGACCGCCGGTGATCGGTATCCGATTCGGCGCGGCTGTACGATGCGAGGCCGAGCGTCGAGACGATCAGTCCGCCTAGGATCAAGGCGCTGTCTTCGCCCAGGCGGCCCTTCGAAACATTCACCAGCAGGACACCGCCGCCGTCCATGATCGCGCGGAAGTGGAGATCGATTTCGGGCTCGACAAGAATCCGGTAGAGCGTAGGGTCGGAAAGCAGAGCACCCAGTTTGTTCTGGATGGGCGCCACCGCTTCGGCCCGCAAGCGCGCCGGGTAGTTCTCGAACTCGTGGCGCCAGAACTGGCGCACGGTGTCGTTGCGGATCGAACGGACAACCTCCTTGCGGAATTCCTCGTCCGTATAAAGCCGCAGGATGTCCGGCAGGTGCGCATCATCTCGTTCGAGGAGGGCGTAGAGGCTGTTGCGCAGAACGTGCTCCATGCGCACGCCCCAGGCGTCCGGCCATAGCTTCTTCAGGGTTTCGAGCAGGCCGGAGACCGCCAGCGGGATTTTGTCGTCGCGCACCCGGCGCAGGGGATTATAGCCGTAGGGCTGGGCGGGATCGGGCGCATTGAGATAATGCACGCGCCCGGCCTTATCTTCGCCCGCGCGCGCGGCTACGCGCTCCACCAGATCGCCGTGGGGATCGATGAGCGCAAATCCGCGGCCGACGGCGAAGTCCTGTAGCGCCAGCGTTTCGAGCAGGGTGGATTTGCCCACGCCGGTCTTGCCGATGACATACAGGTGAGAGAGCCGGTCCGCTTGGCGGATACCGAACGGGATAGGCCGCGCGCGGAAATTCGTGCTCGCGAAATACGACACCTCCGGCTCCGGCGCTGGCATGTCTCCATGATGAAGCCCGGCACAGAACCGCGCACGGCGCCGTTTCAGTCCGTTCCGGCATGATCCGGGTCCTGTCCGAGGTCGCGCGAGTTGCGCTTCAATGACGAAGGGCATTTGTTGGTCCGCGCGGCAGCGCGGAAATTTCAGGGGCTCCGCCCCTCGCTCGGTCAAGGGAACGCTGGCGCTCGGCCGAGGCCGTATCCCCGGTCTTCCGCGCCCGTCGCGCCCGCGCCGGGCTTGTGCAGACCGGGTGGGCGGCGCGGCTGCCAGAGGATAGCGTCGATCTCTGGGCCTTCGTGCTGGCGCTCGAAACGAAGGAGCGAACGGCCTTACTGGCCCATTGCACGGGTCTGACGGTGAATGCGGCCGATCCGTCGAACCGGCCGGACGGGGTGGACACCCCCGCAGATTGCCTGTCGGCCGCACTCGCGCTCGACATGCGCGTCTATTGGACGCCCACGGCCCAGAATTATTTCGGCCGTGTGCCGAAAGCGCTTATCCTCGCGGCCGTGCGCGAGGGCGTATCCGGTAACGCGGCGAACCACATCGCCTCCTCCAAGAAGTCGGACATGGCCCGCGCAGCGGAACGCCTGCTGGCAGCCACGTCCTGGCTGCCGGAAGTTCTGCGCACGCCGCAGCCCGAAGGCGCGGATCGTTCGGAACCGGCAGCCGAGGACGAGACAGCCGAGTAGCGCACTCATGACCTACTCTTCAAGGGCCGCCGCCGGGCGGCCCTTTCCTTTGTGGGCGCGGCTTTTCAAGGCCGCCGCACCCACACGTCAGGCCGTCCAGCGGCGGCCCCCGCGGGTGGACTTGGGGAGGTGGTGGCGGTGCGAGCAGCCTTTGGAGTGCGGTCATAGGATGGCGTCTGTTCATTCCAAATATGCGACACGGGAATAATTCGGCCCCTTCGTCGCACGCGAGGCAGCGCGCACATTGGCCAGTATGAACAAACAGAAATTCGAATCACTTTGCGCCAACGTTCTGATCCGCCAGATGGGCCGGC
>JAKALI010000001.1 GCA_021813195.1 Pseudomonadota bacterium | reverse complement strand
TCGCGACATTGAAATTGGAGAACGAACGCCTGTCAGGTGTGGCATTGTCCGGGGAGGAAGATGTCAAGAGTGCCGAAGGTCAGATCCGTGCGTTGTCAGCAGAACTCGATGAGCAGAAGTCCGTCTCCGCGGAGGCGCTGGCCAAGGTCGATTTGCTCAACCAACAGTTGGCGGCGCTGCGCCGTCAAATCAGCGCGTTGAACGAGGCTCTCGAAGCCTCAGAGAAGAAGACGGCCGAAAGCGATAAGACGATCAAGGATCTGGGGGAACGTCTCAATGCGGCGCTGGCCCGCCAGGTTCAAGAATTGCAGCGCTACCGCTCCGACTTCTTTGGCCGGCTGCGCGACTTGTTGAAGGACCGCAAGGATATCCGCGTCGTCGGCGATCGTTTCGTGTTCGAAAGTGAAGTGCTGTTTCCCTCGGGCTCGGCCTCACTGACCCCAGAAGGGCTTGCGGCACTGGATCCGATCGCAACGGCAATCGCCGATCTTGGTCGTCAGATCCCCAAGGAGGTCGACTGGGTGGTCCAAATCGATGGCCACACGGACATTCGCCCCATCGCGAGCGCGCAATTTCCGTCCAACTGGGAACTCTCAACGGCGCGCGCCGCGTCCGTCGTCAAGCACATGATCGCGCGCGGTGTGCCACCCGAACGGCTCGTCGCCGCCGGTTTTGGCGAGTATCGGCCAATCGAGCAGGGCACCGACGAGGCCTCGCTGCAGAAGAATCGCCGCATCGAACTGAAGCTCACGAACCGCTGAACCCCCGCGACTTTCTCGGGGCAGGCGCCTGGGTTCGATGCGACGCATGGCAAATACACATCAGCTAGGAACATTGGCCTCAACGGCCAACTCCCGGTCGGGCGGATGGCGCAAATTTGCCGGGCAGACTTTTCATGCTGGGGATCGCCGCTCTCTCTCCTGGCGCTGAGCTGTTAGCGGTTGAACACGCCGGCCGGGTCGATGCGGGTCACCTTGAAGATTGCCGAGATTGCAGCAAACACGCACATGCCGAGTGTGAGCAGGAACAGGGCGAAGGCAAGTTGCGGGGTCATCACGATATTGAGCGTGGAATTGCGCGTAGCGTTGATGATGAGCATCGTCAGTGTGAAGCCGATGATGTAGCCAATGATTGCCGACAGCACGGCCTGGATCAGAATGACGGCATGGATGTAGCTGGCAGACGCACCGAGCGCGCGCAGTGTCGCGAATTCGTTCAAATGATCCTTGGTCGAAGAATAGAGGGTTTGCGCGACAATAACGACTCCAACGATCACGCCAAGCACGGCTCCGGCAATGAGCGCAGCGCCGGCAGCCGTGTTGAACATCCAGTAGTTGAGGCTGCGGTCGCGGAACTCCGCATGCGTCAGAACCTCCGTGTCGGGCAGGCGTTTTGCGATGTCAGCGCGTACGGTTTCGATATTCGCGCCATCGGCAATCTTGACGAGCTGGTAGGTCGCCTGATCGCGGCCGGCATCAACGAGGCGGCGTGCGTTTGTGATAGACGTGAAGACATAGGGCAGAGTGGTGAACGAGCGGATACCCTCTGTCAAAGCGCCGACCTGCACGCGCTGCTGATTGATTTCTGCATGTGCGCCGAGGCCCGAAATGCCAAGGTCCTTCAGATAAGATCGGTCGACGGCGACGGCATTGGGTGCACCGAGCGCTTCCAGGCTGCCTTCGATGATGTTCCACGGTTTGACGCCGCCGCGCGCGCTATCGAGCCCGACGAGGATGAAGGCCTTTTTCCCACCTTCGGGTTTGCGCCAGCCAGCAAAGCTGACGAGCATTTCCTCGACCGATTCGACACCGGGCGTGGAAAGAACGGTGTGGCGCTCCCGCCCCGTCAGGAGCGAGGGATCGTCAAATGATTTTGTGCCGAAGGGGACCACCCAGAGGTCTGCCGGGGTGCGATCGATGACGGTAGCGATCTTGTTCTCCGAGCCCAAGTAGAGCCCGCACTGCACGGCAACGAGGATGAGTGAGAACACGATGCCCACCAACGTGACGACGAGGCTCAGGCGGTCATGGAACAGGTTCCGATACGCGAGTTTTGGCGCCATCTTGATGGCCTTGGGCGTGAAGCCCTCGTCCATTCCGCCAAGTCCAGCGGGCGTTGCGGGTCCGATGTCGGTCATGGGCGCCTGCTCAATCTCGGTGGTGATGTCCGCGAAAGAGTGCTGTCAATCTTTGAGCGTTGTCTAGCCCTCTGGGGGGTCTCAGCAAATCAGCTTACCCCGTCCTAGTCATTGCAGCCGATGCTGATTGTGACGCCGACTGCAGGAATGAACTTTTTGCATTCGGCGGGGGCCGTGTCGGCAGGATCCGTGGTGACTGCCGGCGAAAGTTGCGCGGTCCTCGCAGATTGAACGGCGAAGTCCCCGTCATCTGCGGTTTCAGCGATTGTAGCGGCAGGTGGGGGAAGAGCGACCAAAGTCTCTGTCGGTGCGATCGCAGTCAGTGGCAGGGATGGCGGGAGACGACCAGCGGTGAGCGCCGAGGATCCTGAAACCGCCGCTGGCCATGCGGTTTCGGTTGGCCGATCGGAACTCGCTTGCCGAACACGCAGTGCTGAGGCTGCGATATCGGGCTTTGCCGTTTCGGTGGCGCGCGCCACGAGTGCTGTCGTTAGCTTGGCGCGCGATCTCTCGGACGTGCGCGCTACAAGTTTCATCGGCGCCACCGTGTGTGCTGGCTTATCTTTGGCGCGTGGCGCGGTTTTGGCGCACTTCACCTTTGACGGTGTCGTGTGGCTCGCGCTGCCATAGGCAGGCGTGGGGTGGGCCACGAACGATCCGAGCGGGCCGCCGAACTGCAGGCGCACGCCAGCGCCGGCTTCGGCAACAGGGGAGGCGAATTGCGATGACGCACCGGCAAGGATGAGGACGGCGGCAAGTCGCAATCCGTGATGGGATCGGTTGGCGCGGGTCATGGGCGGCGATCTCCAGTCTGGCGCATCTGCGGGACAGCCGGGTTCCTTGTCGGTCGGGTTCCCTGAGCATTTGTCATGATGATGCCGACGTTCGTCTCACCGCGCTGTCCCGCGGGAAACAGGCACCTTGCGATCGCGCCAGTTGGTCGGAGGGCCTCTCCGGCCCCGACTTGAACGGCTCGCTTCACCCAGCAGTGTTCGCCTTTTGTTCGACATAAACAGTCCGTACTGACGGAATGCCGACCGCGTCAGGCTCTCCGAAAAGGTTTGCGCCCGTTAACCCTTTTACTCGGCCATTCGGTTAGCGTGCCGTTGACCCGCCCCGCACATGAGCGGTCGGCTGGTGCAGTTCGTTCTGGTGTCGTCCAGTTGTGTGAGTGTCCGCATGCGTTCCAAGCGTCGCCTCGCGTGTCCGCTGCAAACCAATCGCGTCATGGTGGGGGATTGTATCACCGAGTTACGAGGGTTGCCGGACGCCTGCGTCGACCTCGTCTTTGCCGATCCCCCCTACAATCTGCAGCTTGCGAGCGAGCTGCTGCGTCCCAACAACACCCGTGTCGACGGGGTCGACGACGAGTGGGACAAATTCACTTCGTTTGCAGCCTATGATCAGTTTTGCCGCGCGTGGCTTGCCGAGTGCCGTCGGGTCTTGAAGCCGGATGGCGCAATCTGGGTGATCGGTTCCTATCACAACGTGTTTCGCTTAGGTGCCGCACTCCAGGATCTGGGCTTCTGGATCCAGAATGACATCATCTGGCGCAAAACCAACCCGATGCCGAATTTCCGCGGCAAGCGATTCACCAATGCGCATGAGACTCTGATCTGGGCGGCCCGCGATCAGCGCGCACGCCCGACTTTCAACTACGAGAGCATGAAGGTTGCCAACGACGACCTCCAAATGCGGTCCGATTGGCTTTTTCCCATCTGTGCCGGTCCGGAACGCCTGAAGGACGACGGTGGTCGCAAGGCGCATCCGACGCAGAAGCCCGAAGCCCTGCTTCATCGAATCCTGCTTGCGACGACCAACCCGGGCGATGTCGTGCTCGATCCCTTCTTTGGAACGGGCACCACCGGCGCGGTCGCACAGCGGCTCGGCCGGCGCTGGATCGGCATTGAACGCGATGCAGACTATGCCAGGGCAGCCCGCGAGCGCATCGCAGCCATCACGCCGGTGAAGCCGAGCGCGCTTGAGACGGTGCGCTCGAAGCGCGCCGAGCCGCGCGTTCCCTTTGGTGCGATCGTGGAACTCGGCATCCTGTCGGCCGGCAGCCCGCTCTACGACGAGCGCCGCAGCGTGCGCGCGGAAGTCAAGGCTGATGGCTCGCTTGCGCTACCGGGCATGCAGGGTTCCATTCATCGTCTGGGTGCGCTCGTGCAGGGCAAGTCGGCCTGCAACGGCTGGACGTTCTGGCACTACGAGCAAAACGGCCGCTTGCAGCCGATCGACACCTTGCGCGAAACAGCCCGCTCGCGCCTGGGCTTACGCGACGCACCAAGCTCTCGAGACGACATCGTCATCGCGGCGGAATAAGAAATGCCGTGAGCGCTGTCAGAGCGCGGGCCGTGCGGCTGCCGACTTGATGACCGCATACAGAATGAGGATGCCGCCGACGAGTGTGAGTGCAATGAGCGGCGCTCCGATTTCACCCGTCGCGATCCGAACGAAGAAGAGGATCGCGCAGAATGCAGCCCCCAGCAGCGGTACGGCGGCCGGGAGTTCTAGCTCTCCCCGCGGTTCTCCTCTACGGGCGCGCAGCACGTAGAGCGACGCATTGACGGCGGTGAATACGAACAACAGCAGCAGCACCGTCGCTGCCGCGAGTTGTGCGATCGTCCCTACGAGCGCGAGCGGCACAAGTATGGAGAGCAGGGCGGCTATCGCAAGGTGCGGGGTCCGTCGCCGCGCGTGCACGCGACCAAGCGCGTACGGCAGCAGTCCTTGACGAGACATGCCGTAGAGCAGTCGGGATGCGGTGATGTAGTTGACGAGGGCGGTGTTACCCACCGCGAACATTGTGATGAGAGTCATGATGATTGGCGGAAAGGTGGGTGCGGCGCGCTCCATCACGGCCGCTAGCGGAGCCGGCGCCGTTGTCAGCTCCTCATGGGGCACCACCGACACGACCGAGATGGCTACGCCAATGTAGAGCAGGGTGGCGAGCAGCATCGCGGTGACGAGCGCAATGGGTATCGTGCGTGAGGGAGTCTTCACCTCTTCAGCGACGTTGTAAGTATCCTCAAAGCCAATGAATGCGAAGAACGTGAGGATCGAGCCCTGCAGCACGAGCAGCGCGGTCCCCGCATCGGCATGTTCGGCGGGCACCTCAAGATAGTCGACGCTGCCCCAGTACGAGACGCTGACGGCGATGACGATCAGCAGGCCCGCTGCTTCGATGATCGTGCAGGCGACATTGACCCACATCGATTCCCGAATACCGCGGAACACGATGCCCGTCATGACGAGCAGAAACCCGACGGCGAGCCATTCCACGGGGAGCGTTTCCAGCCCAGCGACCTTGGCGAGGTTGGCGGCGAAGACGCGCGACTGGGTTGCAACGGATGTGAGGCCCGAACAAACGAGAGCAAGTCCAACAGTAAATGACAAGATCGGCAGCGCAAAAGCGCGTTCGGTCACGTAAGCCGCGCCCCCGGCGCGCGGATAGCGTGAGCCGAGGGACGCATAGCTCAGTGCCGTCAACAGCGCCGCGCCGAGGGCTGCCAGAAAGGAGAGCCACACGGCGTTGCCGACGATCCCGGCCGCCTGGCCGATGAGACCGTAGATCCCCGACCCCAACATGCTGCCAAGGGCATAGAGGGTGAGCTGGAAGGGGCCGATGGAGCGCTGGAGTTGAGGCTCCTCGCCGCTCTCAGCGTCCTTAAGGCTCATGGGCCAAAACCCTCCATGCCTGCGGTTTGACCGCGGTCAATGCCGACAAACTCATATCCGGCACGATGCCGCAATCGGAAGCAAGCTAGCGCGGTGTGATCAAGTTTGCCATGACAAAGAAGATACTCTGTGCGACCGATGGGTCGGGACATGCGGAGCGGGCGGTGCATCAGGCGGCCGAAATGGCCGCAAAGTTCAATGCGGATCTCTTTCTTCTTGTCGTTAATGTCATGCACGGTGGCCGTGGTCCGCTTCTCCCCCAACTGCGCGACGAGGAGGTCGAAGAGATCCTCAAAAATGCCGCAGCCATAGCCGCGCGCGCCGGTTTTCCCGATCCTCGGACCGCGGTGGTCCAGGCCCGTGATCCGGCACCGGCCATTGTGGAATATGCCGCGGCGAATGGCTGCGACCACATCGTGACCGGAACAGGCGACAAGCACGGGCTGACACGCCTGGTTCTCGGTTCTGTCGCAAGCGACGTCGTCCGCATGGCGAATTGCAGCGTCACCGTGGCGCGCTAGCCCATGCCGGAACTGCGACGCGCTGGACCCGATGCGCAGGTCCGCGTAGTCTTGCATCATGACAACGCGACCCGCCGACCAGCTCTCCATTGCGCTAGCCCAACTCAATCCAACCGTCGGCGATATCGCCGGGAATATCGAGCGTGCCCGCGCAGCCATCGCCACCGCCCTCGGCAATGAAGCCGATCTACTCGTGTTGCCCGAGTTGTTTGTCACTGGCTATCCGCCGGAGGACCTGGTTCTGAAACCAGCGTTTCAGGCGGCCGCCGTGGACGGCGTCCATACGCTCGCACTGAGCGTGCCCGAAGGGCTATCTGTGCTCATCGGCACCATCTGGCCGGAGGGCGGTCATGTCTACAATGCCGCTGTTCTGCTCGATGCTGGATCGGTTCGTGCCGTGCGCACGAAAGTTGAGTTGCCGAACTACGGTGTCTTCGATGAGAAGCGCGTATTCGAGCCTGGCCCGTTGCCTGGCCCCGTCACGGTCAAGGGCGTGCGCATCGGTGTGCCGATTTGCGAGGACCTGTGGAAGGAGCAAGTGACTGAGTGCCTCGCCGAGTGCGGCGCAGAATTACTCGTCTCACTCAATGGCTCACCGTTCGATTGGACCAAACCCGACGCGCGCATGAACATTGCCGTTGCGCGGATTACAGAAAGCGGCTTGCCGCTCGCATACCTCAATCAGGTTGGGGGGCAGGACGAGCTCGTGTTCGATGGCGCCTCTTTCGTGCTCAACGCGGACTGTTCACTCGCCCACCAACTTCCCGCTTGGGACGAGGCGATCGTCATGACGCATTGGCAGCGCAACGGGCGAGGCTGGCGTTGTCAGCCGGGTGAGACTGTGGCGCTGCCCGAACTGGAAGCCGGCGCCTACAGTGCGTGCGTCACGGGCTTGCGCGATTACGTGAGCAAGAATGGCTTTCCGGGCGTCGTTCTGGGGCTCTCTGGCGGAGTCGACTCCGCGCTGGTGGCCGCAATTGCGGTTGATGCCTTGGGTGCGGATCGAGTGTGCGCCGTAATGCTGCCCTACCGTTATACGTCGGCTGAGAGCAAGGAAGACGCCGCTGCGTGCGCTGCTGCGCTGGGCATCCGATATGAAACCGTGGACATCTCGGCACCCGTTGCGGGTTTCACGGACGCCTTGGCGAATCTGTTCGCCGGTCATGCCCCCGACATTACGGAAGAGAATATCCAGAGCCGGGCGCGCGGTACGATTCTGATGGCGATCTCCAACAAGTTTGGACTGATGGTGCTCACCACCGGCAACAAGAGCGAGATGTCGGTCGGCTACGCGACGCTCTATGGCGATATGAACGGCGGGTTCAATCCGATCAAGGATCTCTACAAGGGGGAAGTGTACCGCCTCGCCCGCTGGCGTAACGCCCATTTCCCAAAAGGCGGACTGGGGCCCGCGCAGCGCGTGATCCCCGAGCGAATCCTAACCAAAGCGCCGACGGCAGAATTGCGGCCTGGTCAGACGGATCAGGACAGCCTGCCGCCCTACGACATTCTCGACGATATCCTACGGTGCCTGGTGGAACAGGAGATGCCGGTCGCTGATGTCATCGCCCGCGGCCACGATCGCGCCACGGTACGCAAGGTCGAGCGGCTACTATATCTGGCCGAGTATAAGCGACGACAATCGGCCCCGGGGGTGAAGATCTCGCAGCGCAGCTTCGGGCGTGACCGGCGCTATCCCATTACCAACCGCTTCCGCGAGCCAGAGGGGGTGCGGCAGCCACTCGCGCGAGGTTCTGTTCCCCCAGGCGCAGCACCGCCGCGCCCTGATGCAGGAGACGCTGCCTAAGTCTCGTTAAGCGGTTGCCAACGGTGGGTGGTTTAGTCTGACTAATCCCCAGCCGTCTGCGCTTTTGTATCCTGCAATGTCGACACCCCTCACATTCGAACCTGCTGTTGCGACATGGCGCATCCATCCAGTGGACGAGACGGACGGCCGTGCGGCCGTCTACATCGGGCGGCGGCGCATACCATTGATCGAAATCGTCTCGGTATCGTGGGAGGAACGCCACGAACAGGATGTAGCCGGTGTTTTGGTGATGGGCATTCTCTCATTGCTGGGTGGACTGGCGCTTCTCGCCGGCGTCGTGCAGTTCAACTGGAAGGTCCAGAACCTCATTGGAGCTGTGCTCCTGTGCGGGCTCGCTTGCGCTAGCATGCGCGAGGCTGCAGGTGCAAACATCATCTCCTATTGGCGGGTGAAGATCATAATCCAAAGCGGAGAGATCCTCTATACGACCGCGCGCGCCGAGGATGCACAGAGTTTGCGCCAGGTCCTGTCCGGTAGCCCGGTGCTGATGGCTTGAGGCAACACTTGTGTTTGGCGATCCGCGCGCTAGGGTGCGGCCGCCATACCCCTTGATGACCTTAATCCGGAACCCGAATGCCGCCCATTCTTCGCTTTGCGCCAAGCCCGACCGGCTATCTGCATTTCGGAAATTTGCGCACCGCTCTTTTGAACTATCTGTATGCCCGCAAGAACGATGGTTCTTTCTTTTTGCGGCTCGACGATACGGACCGGGAGCGCTCGACGGAAGAGTTCGCGCGCGAGATCCGCGCCGATCTTGAGTGGCTCGGGATCGCGTGGTCGCGCGAGGAGCGCCAATCGTCGCGCACGGCGCTTTATGAGGCGGCAGCGCAAGCCTTGAAGGCTAGGGGCCGCCTCTATCCCTGCTATGAAACGCCCGACGAGTTAGAACGTCGCCGCAAGCGGCAATTGGCGCTGGGGCAGCCGCCAATCTACGACCGTGCAGCACTTAAGCTGACAGCCGAGGACATCGCGCGGCGCGAAGCGGACGGCCGCAAGCCCCATTGGCGCTTCCGCCTGGACAATACGCCGACAGCCGCTGCACTGACGCCCGAGCACAAGCGTGTGACGTGGGCAGACCTCATTCGCGGTGAGCAGTCGGTCGATCTGGGTTCCTTGTCCGATCCTGTCCTCATTCGCGAGGATGGGACGTTCCTGTATACGTTCACAAGTGTCGTGGACGACGTGGACCTGGGCATCACCCACGTCATTCGCGGCGAAGACCATGTGACGAATACCGGTGTCCAAATCGACCTCTTTCGTGCGTTGGGGGCCGAGCCGCCCCAGTTTGCGCATCACGCGCTCCTTGTCGGCACGGGCGAGCAGAAGATGTCGAAGCGCTCCGGCGATCTGTCGCTGCGCAATCATCGCGATCTCGAACCGATGGCGGTGGCAAGTTATGTGGCGCTGATCGGCATGCCAGGCTCGATCGAGCCCGTTCGATCGATGGATGAGTTGGCAGACCGTCTTGATCTCGCACATGCTTCGACCTCGGCTGCGCGGTTTGATCTCGATGATCTGCGCGCGCTCAATGCCCGCTATCTCCACGCGACACCCTACAACGAAGTCGCCTCCCGCCTTGTCGAAATGGGGATTTCTGGTGGAGCGGCTTTTTGGGAAGCGGTGCGAGGCAACATCACGGTGCTCGATGACGCAACGCCGTGGTGGCAGGTCGTCCAGGGGCCCATCTCGCCACGAATTGAAGCCCCCGATCTTCTGACGCAAGCGCGCAACCTCTTGCCGGATGAGCCGTGGGATGAGGGCACATGGGGCGCTTGGACCACGGCCGTGAAGGAGGCAACCGGCATCAAAGGCCGCGCATTGTTTCATCCTCTCCGGCTCGCCCTAACGGGCCAAGAAAGTGGTCCCGAGTTGAGGGCGCTCTTGCCACTCATCGGCCGTGAGCGGACGTTGGCACGCCTTGCGGGCCATGCGGCGTGACTTGTCAATCGTGCGGGTCTGCGAGCGCACCGCTACGGATAGAGCCGCTCTTTCGACCAAGGCTCCCTTTCGCTCGCGCGGCGGAACACGACGCGGTCGTGGAGACGGAACGGCCGATCGGACCAGAATTCGATCTCGATCGGGGTCAGCCGGAACCCCGACCAATGCGGCGGGCGGGGCACTTCGGTGATACCGAAGCGCGCGGTTTCGATCGCAACCGCCTTCTCTAACGCCAATCGGGACTCGAGGGGTCGCGATTGTTTGGAAGCCCACGCGCCAATACGACTTGCGCGATGGCGCGTTGCGAAATAGGCGTCGGCTTCCTCCGCTGAGACCGGTGTCACGGCGCCGCGCGCACGCACTTGGCGTCGCAGACTTTTCCAATGGAAAAGGACGGCCGCCTTCGGATTCGCCGCGAGCTCACGGCCTTTGGCGCTTTCCAGGTTGGTGTAGAACACGAACCCGCGGCCTGGAACATTCGGCGAATCAAGTCCCTTAAGCAGGACCATGCGCACGTTGGGCAAACCATTGGCATCGCACGTCGCGAGCGCCATGCCGTTGGGGTCGTTGATTTCTTTTTCCCGCGCTTCCGCAAACCAGCCCTCAAACAAAAGGAACGGATCGACGGCTGCCGTGAAATCACCGCTGCGGCTTTGGGTATCCGTGTGGGTCATGGCGATCAGTCTCGTCCATCACTTCTGAAAAAACGCTAATTTTTCCTCGAGCGTCTCAGCCGGGACACTCGTTCAGCCGATGTTAACGCTGTTGGGCGAGCATTGGATGCGGCCTTTGCAGTCTTCACCTTGCGACCTTAGCCAGCACGAGGGGCTGTTCGGCCTGAAACGACGTTGTGTCCATCTGTATCTCGTAACGGTGAGCGTTCATGCGTCCACTTGTGTCCCATCCGGCACCTTTTTTCGCCGGCATTGCCGCCAGCCTCGCTCTGGCAGCCGTAAGTTTCGCCGTGGCTATCCCGCTCCTGCCGCTCCAGTCCCCACAATCAGCTGCGATCGCTAGGGGCGGACAGCCGCCCGTACTCCGAGGATCCATGGCGTCGGCGGAGACGCGGGATCCGGGTTGTGCGTGTTCTGGAAAAACGCAACGGCCGCAACGGCCGCGATTTGCCGAGGCGACACCCGACGCGGCGAATGTCGCTCTGGACGAGTCTGACGAAATCGCTGCCCTGTCGAGCCTTCAGCACGCGCTGGCGACGGTCGCGGATGGCTCCACCTACATTTGGCAACGGCAAAACGGCCGCCTCTCGGGCTTGGTTAAGCCCACGGGTTCCTTCCGCAATGCCGATGGCGCGATCTGTCGCCAGTTGTTGGTGCTCATGACGACAGGCGAAAAAACCCGCAAAACTGAGGGCGTCGCCTGCCGAGGTCAGGGTGGCGTCTGGCGCCTGGAGGGCTGAGGGCATGCTTGCGCGGCGGGATACGAGGCCATCGGCCAGGCCGAGGGCTGCGCTTTGTTGGCCCGCATGATTTTGATTTTCCGTGCGGTTGTTCAAGATGTTGCCATCCCGCTCGGCACCCGCCTTTCAGGCCGTTTCGGACCCCGCGACATCGACATCCCGCCCCTGGACCGTAAAGGTCATTTGTGTAGGATGCCGCGCAATTCACTACTAAATGAAGAAGGACATCCAAGCTCATGGCCGAAACCGGAGCGGACGAGGGGGTGCCGCCGGGCACTCTGATGACGGGCAAACGCGGTCTCGTAATGGGGATCGCCAACAACCGCTCGATCGCCTACGGCATTGCACGGGCCGTTGCCGCCCATGGCGCCGAGCTTGCGGTTACATATCAAGGTGATGCCCTCAAGAAGCGCGTCGAGCCGCTGGCCGCAGAGTTGGGAGCCAAACTCGTCCTGCCCTGTGATGTTGCTGACCGTTTGTCGATGGACGCACTTTTTTCTGCGCTCACGCGCGAGTGGGGACGCCTCGATTTTCTCGTCCACGCCATCGCATTTTCAGATAAGAACGAGTTGGACGGACGTTATGTCGATACGTCTGAGGGTAATTTTACCCAGACGATGCTCATATCCTGCTACTCGCTGACGGCGCTGGCCCAGCGGGCAGAAATGCTCATGACGGCAGGCGGTTCGATCCTCACGCTGAGCTACTACGGCGCCGAGAAAGTCATGCCGCATTACAATGTGATGGGCGTTGCCAAGGCGGCACTCGAGGCCAGCGTGCGCTATCTCGCTGCCGACTTGGGCAAGGGCGGCATCCGCGTCAATGCCATTTCGGCCGGTCCGATCAAGACCCTGGCGGCGTCCGGCATTTCCGACTTCCGCTACATTCTGCGGTGGAACGAGTACAACTCTCCGCTGCGCCGCACGGTCACCATCGACGATGTCGGTGGCGCGGGGCTTTATCTGTTGTCCGATCTCTCCCGAGGGGTGACCGGTGAGGTGCATCACGTTGATAGCGGCTATCACGTGCAGGGCATGAAGAACGAGGACGCCCCCGATATCTCCGTCGTGAAGAGCGAGTGACGAGAGTCGCGAACCATCGCAGCCTGAGGTGCCGTGCCCGCCGAGCCTGCGCCGTGTCGTTCACAACGCGCCCTGCGAGGGAGCCATGCGCGCAGGACTGACGCTATATTTCGTGCGCCACGGCGAGACGGATTGGAATGCCGAGCGCCGATATCAGGGTCAGCGGGATATTCCAATTAACGCGCGCGGTCGCGCGCAGGCGCGGCGCAATGGCGAAGCCCTGCGCACGCTTTTACCGGCGCTGAAGGACGCAGAGTTCCTCTCAAGCCCGCTCGGTCGGGCGCGCGAAACCATGGAGATCGTTCGCCAGACTCTCGGGCTCGATCCTTCCGACTATCGTATCGAGGAGCGCCTCAAGGAATTGAGTTATGGCGCGTGGGAAGGTGCCTTGCAGGACGAATTGCCCCGGATCGATCCCATGGGAGTCGCGGCGCGGGCGCGCGATCCCTACCATTGGCGGCCGCAGGGCGGGGAAAGCTACGCCGATCTCATGGCGCGCACCATCCGGTGGCTTCAGACCCTCGAGCGCGATACGATTGTTGTTTCACACGGCGGACTGGCACGCTGCGTGCACGGGTTTATCGCGGGGATCGATGTGTCGCGCGTACCCACGCTCGATTGCCCGCAAGACCGCGTGATGGTGGTCAGACGCGGCGCGATCGATTGGGTGTAAGCCATCGATGCGCCGCAGACCTTTGATCAGGCTTGTTGTGCCTCGGCCTCAGCTTTCATGCGGCCGATCTCATTCAAGCGATGCTGCAGGGAGAGCTTGTCGAGTGACGACAACGGCAGGCTCGTAAAGATGCTGATGCGCTGGTAGAGCATGCGGTGCGTATCGGCAAACGCGAAATGCTTCTCTGCATCACTACCCTCAACAGCCGACGGGTCTGGCAATCCCCAGTGCGCGCTCATCGGTTGGCCGGGCCACACGGGACAGACTTCATTTGCTGCGTTGTCGCAGACCGTGAAGACGAAATCCAGTTCCGGCGCGCCGGGCTGTGTGAACTCGTGCCAGGATTTGGATCGCAAGTTGGTGGTGTCGTAATTCAGGCCGCGAAGCAATTCGATCGCAAACGGATGCACCCGACCGCTGGGCTGGCTGCCGGCGCTGTAGCCTTTGAAGCGGCCCATGCCGAGGCGGTTCATCACGCATTCGGCAATGATGGAGCGTGCGGAATTATGCGTACACAGAAACAAGACGTTGAGAGGGCGATCGGGACTCATTTGGGGTCTCCATCGGGGGTGCATACTGCACGGGCTCTGCCCAGAGCCGAGCCGCATAGTTCCGGCCGTCCCTGACAACAGTCTTCCGTCAGATAATTGATCAGAGCACGCATGGCCTCCACGTGAACCGCATAACGAATGAAGCGGCCATGGCGCGAAGCGATGAGCAGTCCGGCGCGTTCGAGTTCCTTCAAATGGAACGACGCGCTCGTCGGGCTAATTCCTGCCGCGACCGCAATTTCGGTCGATGGCATGCCCGATGGCCCGGCGCGTACCAGCGCGCGAAAGATCGTCAAGCGATGCTCCTGAGCGAGCGCGGCGAACATGGCAATTGCGGCTGTATCTTCCATATTTTGACACTACAATAATTATTGAATTATGCAACAGTCAAATTGGGCTGGGCGCGCGAAATCTCAGAAGCTGCAACGCCGACGCCCGTCCCTTTGCGGGAGCTGGCGCCGGCGTGGAGCGTGGAGGTTATGAGCCTTCGATTTTTACTCGGGATCAGATCAGCTTGCCCATGGCCACCGCGGTATCCGCCATGCGGTTCGAAAAGCCCCATTCATTATCGTACCACGAAAGGACGCGCACCAGACGGCCGTCCATCACCTTGGTCTGATCGAGATGGAAAATCGAGGAATGCGGATCGTGGTTGAAGTCCATTGAGACGTTGGGTTGATCGGTCACGCCAAGGATGCCTTTGAGTTCGTTGGCCGCCGCGCGGACGATCGCCGCGTTGATCTCGTCCTTTGTCGTCTCGTTCTTGGCGATGAACTTAAAGTCCACGACCGAGACGTTGGGCGTCGGCACACGGATGGCGGTGCCATCGAGTTTACCGTTCAATTCCGGCAGCACGAGGCCCACGGCCTTCGCCGCCCCTGTCGAGGTCGGGATCATCGAGAGGGCGGCCGCACGCGCGCGGTAGAGGTCCTTGTGCATCGTGTCCAGGGTCGGCTGATCACCCGTGTAGGCATGAATTGTGGTCATGAATCCTTTGTCGATGCCGACAAGGTCGTTGAGCACCTTGGCAACTGGTGCGAGACAGTTTGTGGTGCACGACGCATTCGAGACGACGATGTGGTCGCGCGTCAGCTTATCGTGATTGACGCCATAAACGACAGTGAGATCCGCGCCGTCAGCCGGCGCGGAGACGAGCACGCGCTTGGCGCCAGCAGTCAGATGCGCGGCAGCCTTCTCCTTGGACGTGAAGATGCCGGTGCATTCGAGCGCAATATCCACGCCCATGTCGGCGTGTGGCAATTCGGCCGGGTTGCGGATCGCGGTCACTTTGATCGGCCCCGTACCGACATCGATAGTATCCGCCGAGATTCTCACCGTTCCGGGGAAACGACCGTGTACGCTGTCGAAGCGCAACAAATGCGCGTTCGTTTCCACGGGGCCCAAGTCATTGATTGCGACGACCTCGATGTCGCGGCGTCCGCTTTCAACGATTGCGCGCAAGACATTGCGTCCGATGCGCCCGAATCCATTGATCGCTACTTTGACGGCCATTGGGCTCCTCCGGTGAATTGTCGCGCGTGCAGACACCCCATGCCGACGAAGCGTCCGAAACCGGTGCGGCGGTGTCCTGGGGGTTGTAGGGTGGGCGCCATTAACTTGGTGCGACGGGGCTGTGTCAATGCGTCATCGGGATGACATGGCACGTCGGGTTTAAGGGGCAATTTCCCCGCGTGCTGGGTTCCTCGTTTGCATTGCCACGCCGGCAAAACTCCTCGGCGGCGAAGTTCGACCGAGAGTGTCCCGCGGCGCAGGATCTGGCAGACAGTCTCTGTTGGCTCGCGCCTTCGCAGCCGAAAGCCGGTTACAAACTTGCGCCACATATCGGGGGCTCTCGAGACGCGGCTCGGCTGCCGCCGCCGCGACGGGCCGTGTGTTGCAGACGGGTATGCGAGCACCTATGCTGCTGCTCTTGGTTTAGCAGATCCGGCGCGAGGGCGAACGCCAGATCGATCGCATCGATGGGTTAGCCGATGACACGCAGACCATCTCCACGTGTGGCCAAGTCGGGCCGTCACGACGCGCAATCAACCGCGGCATCGCGCGAGGCGGATCGTTCCGTGCGTCTGGCCACAACCAAGAAGAAATCCGATGCCGAAGATCTCGCGTCCGAGCTGGCCAGCCTCAAGCGGGAAAACGAGGTGATGCGGCAACGTCTCGTCGCTGCTGAGGCGCGCGTTGCGGAGTTGGAGCGCATTCGGGCGCACGTTGCCGATCGGCTTGCGTGGCTGATCGACACCCTCGGAACGGCACTGGATAAACGGCCATGATGTGAAGTGCCGCGCCCGCGGCCACTCCTCGGCGCTGCGTCGCTGCTGGATAAAACCGTCCAGCGCCCTGCGCGCTGGACGGCGATTGTTCTGGTTAGGGCAGCAGAACCTTCAGCAGGCGCTTGCCTGCGAGTGTGCGGAGTTCCCGGCAATCGATCGTGCCATCCTTGTCCGGATTGGCGCGGTGGAAGCGATGCTTCACGAGCGCGAGGAACTCGTGCTTGTCCAGCGTGCCGTCGCGGTCAGGGTTGAAACGCGCAAACGACAAAAGCCCGACGCGGCCGCGCAATTCGTTGCGGTCGAGGGTTCCGTCGCGATCCGGATCGAGCCGGTGGAAGAGCTTCATGGCGGCGCGGCGGGCCTCGTGCCAATCCATCGTGCCATCGTGATCGGGATCGAGCTTGTGCATGGCTGCGCAGCCACCGTGCTTGGCGTCAGCGGGCTGAGCGAAAAAAGCCGAAACGGCCACGGCCACGCTGAGCGCCACCAGGCGTGTGATGAAAATCATGACCGAACTCCGTAGGTTATCTTGGGAAAGTTTCAGCGGCGTCTTAATAGGCTTTTTGCGCTGCCGGCACCACCCCAAAACCGCTTGCTGCCTGTGGGCCGCGACAAAGGCCCGAAGCGGTGAGAAATTCTATCTGCGGTCACCCGCGCCGGTTCGCTCTCGATTTTTTCGCCGCCAGCGCTTAGTCTTAGGCCGCTGCGGGGCCCGTCAGGAACACCATGATCTCCAGGGCCTATAAGATCTGCCAGGGAGCTGTCCCTGTCCGGGGCCGTGGCCCCGGGCATATGGCGCCCACCTTACGTTTGTAGGGACCCGGCGAGATCGATCGTTCCAACGGCCACCGCGGCACTTTCATTCTCCCCTGTGGCCCGCGTCCCCAATCCCCATGAACGCAGAGACCGACATCATCGGCGCCAAGAAGCGCCTGCGCGCTGTCATGAAATCCGCGCGGGATCAGGCAGCTGCCAGAATGGGCCCAGAGGCTGCGGCGCGTTTGGCGGCCCGCAGCATCGACTTTGCTGGCGTGACGCCGCCGGCTTGCGTGTCGGGATTCTTGCCAATCGGCGCTGAGATCGATCCTTTGCCACTTATGTCGCGACTCCACAGCGAGGGTTATGCGCTCGCGCTGCCCGTCATGGTCGCCAAGGGCGTACCTTTGGAGTTTCGCGCGTGGGCGCCAGGAGAGCCGCTCGCCGAGGTGACTTGGGGCATTCGCGAACCGCTTGCAACCGCCCAAGTGGTGGAGCCCGATGTGGTGTTGGGGCCGCTGCTGGCATTTGATGCTGAGGGTTTTCGGCTTGGCTATGGCGGTGGTTTCTACGACCGCACCCTCGCGCGGCTCAGAGCCGCAAAACCCGTTGTGGCCATCGGTCTGGCCTTCGACGAACAAAGGGTCGACGAAGTGCCCCGCACCACATATGACGAGCCACTGGATTGGGTTTTGACGCCGTCGGGCCCTGTGCGATGTGGGAGATGATGACGCGCACTGCGCGCTGAGGAGATCCTATTGCGGTTATTGTTTCTTGGAGATCTCGTTGGGCGAACGGGTCGCAAGGCCGTCATCGAAGCTCTGCCCGAGTTGCGAGAACGCTACAAACTCGACGTCGTCATCGTGAATGGAGAGAATTCCGCCGGCGGCTTTGGCATCACCGAAGCGATTGTTGAAGACCTCATCGATGCTGGGGTGGACGCCATCACGCTCGGCAATCACGCCTTTGATCAAAAGGACGCGCTTGTATTCATTGAGCGCCAGCCGCGGCTCGTCCGGCCCATCAACCTGCCGCCCGGAACGCCCGGGCGCGGCTCGACGCTGATCAAGGCTCGTAATGGTGCCGACGTACTCGTGATCAATGCCCTGGGGCGGGTATTCATGACCGAGGTTGATTGCCCGTTCCGTGCAATCGATCACGCGCTCACGGCGTGCCCCTTGCAAAAAGCGGTCGACGTCATCCTGGTCGATTTCCATGCTGAGGCGACGAGCGAAAAACAGGCCTTAGGATTGTTCCTTGACGGTCGTGCTAGTGTGGTCGTTGGCACCCATACGCATACGCCCACGTGCGATGAGCGTGTCTTGCCTGGTGGCACGGCCTACATGTCAGATGCAGGAATGTGTGGCGACTACAACTCGGTCCTTGGTATGGCCGCCGAGGAGCCAATCAACCGATTTTTGACCCGCATTCCGCGCGAGCGCTTCGAGCCGGCGATGGGACCAGCCACGATCTGCGGACTGGCGGTGGAGATCGACGACGAAACCGGGCTCGCCGTTTGGGCAAAAGGGTTGCGGCTCGGTGGCTGTCTTGAGCCATCCGAGCCGCTGCGCTGGGTCAGTCGAGAGAGTGTTACAGTCGGACAGTGACGAGGAGGTTTTTGCTCCTCGATTTGGGGTCGGCGTACCGCGCCGGCCGTGGTCACAGCCTGGCTGGGCAGCTCCGGCTGTGCCGTGGAGGATGCGAATCATCCTCGTGGCGTTAACTTTCCGTTTAAAATGGTTAATAAATGGTTAACGCCCTCGCAATCGTACGGACTTGACGGACCTCGACCCCTCGGTCAGATCGTCGGCACGAATCATCTCGAAACATCAGACAGCAAACGAAAGCGATCCTAGGACGACACGCATGGCCGGCCATAGCGCATTCAAGAACATTATGCACAAGAAGGGCCGCAAAGATGCGCTGCGCGCCAAGATGTTCACAAAGCTCGCGCGGGAAATCACGGTTGCCGCAAAGGCCGGTTCCCCGGATCCCGCCATGAACCCGCGCCTTCGCTTGGCCATTCAGGCTGCGCGCGCGGAGAATATGCCCAAGGACAACATCGAGCGGGCGATCAAGAAGGCGCTCGGTGGCGACAATGAAGCCTATGAGCAAGTGCGCTACGAAGGCTATGCGCCCGGCGGCGTGGCGATCATCGTCGAAACGCTCACCGACAACCGGAACCGCACCGGCGGGGTCGTGCGCTCGGTGTTCTCCAAGTATGGTGGAAATCTCGGCGCCACGGGCTCCGTCAGCCACATGTTCTCCCATGTTGGCGAGATCACTTACAAGCCGTCCGCAGGTGCTGCCGACGTGATCCTGGAGGCCGCGATCGAGGCCGGTGCGGACGATTGCACGTCGGACGAGAATGGGCATCTCATCATTTGTCCTTTCGATACGTTAGGCACGGTCGCCGGTGCGCTCGAGGCCAAGCTTGGCGAGGCGGAGAGCGTCAAAGCCGTCTGGAAACCCAATCTGACGACGCCCGTAGGTGAAGAGGCGGCCCAGTCAATCCTCAAGCTCATAGCGGCCCTCGAAGATGACGACGACGTGCAAAGCGTCTTTGCCAATTTCGAAATCTCGGACGACGTCATGACCCGCCTGACAGCGGCGTGAGCCTCACGTGATGGCAGGCGGTTGTACTCGAAAGGTCATGACGGGCTTTGCGGGCATTTGTGGCTGCTTTGCTCTGTTGACGGCAACGGCGCTGAAACTGGGTGGGTCTTGTGCATCGTTCTACGCATTGTGGCGGGCAGATAACGCTCGAAGTGCGTGATCGTTGCGCTAAGTTTGGGATTATTTGCCCGCCACGCGCGAAATCTCGCGCGACCCGATGGGCTCGCCATGAGCACCAGACATGCTCCGAGGACAAGGAGCGGAGCCCCGAACGGTGTGGGTAAAGGTAAGAAGACGAGCCCGGCAATAATCGTCGTCCACCCGGAGGCAAGCAATGTGAGCTGGTACATAGATCGGCGCAGGTGGGCGAGACGCCGTCGCATCAACCAAACCGTCCGGTGATGTAGGCTTGGGTGATATCGTGTTTGGGACGCACGAAGATCTCCGAGGTGTCTCCTTCCTCGACGAGCCGTCCCAGATGAAACACGGCCACACGCTGCGAGACCCGCGCCGCCTGCTGCATGTTGTGCGTGATGATGACAATGGTGTGATCGGCTCGCAATTCGTCGATCAGCTCTTCGAGCCGTGCGGTGGCGATTGGATCAAGCGCAGACGCCGGTTCATCCATGAGGATGACCTCAGGGCGATATGCAATCGCGCGGGCCACACACAGGCGCTGCTGTTGTCCACCCGAGAGATCGGTGCCGGGTTCTGTCAGTCTGTCCTTCACCTCGTCCCACAGACCAGCGCGGCGCAAACAATCCTCAACGAGCGCGTTCGTCTGCGCGCGCGTCTTCACCAAACCGTGCAGCTTCGCCCCGTAGGCGACGTTGGCGTAGACCGAAAACGGGAACGGATTGGGCTTCTGCGCGATCCAGCCAAATCGGCGCCGCACGAGGGGAGGATCGAGGTCGGCAGCATAGATGTCCTCGCCATCGAGCCGAATGCTTCCCGTCATGTGGGCGCCCGGGACGATGTCGTTGCTGCGATTGAGACAGCGCAACAAGGTCGTCTTGCCGCAGCCGGACGGGCCAATGAACGCGGTCACTTCGCGCTCGTGGATTTTAAGGCTGACGTCCTTGAGCGCGTGCTTCTCGCCATACCAGAAATTGACATGGGAAATTTCGATCTTGGTCCCATTGCGCTGGTCGTGCTGCGGCACAGGGCCCAAGTGAATCTGGAAATCCACAAGGCCAGAAGGATCAACGTTCAGCATATCGAATGCCTCATTCAATAGCGTCGCGTGGGTCCGCGTTCCCAAGCATCAGGGCCTCCTTGTCTCTCAAGAGACGTGCTGTGGCCTGAAGCACCATTTTGCTAATACGCTCGGACGACACACCCGTGACGCGTCCTTTGGCGCGCGCGAGATTTGAGCCAAGTTTTCCTGATGTGCATCAGACACTGCGCCCTTTGAAACCCCACGGACTGGATATCCGTGCGATCAGCGCTTGACGTAATCTTGCGCATGGCAATTTCGACGCGATACATCTCGCCGTCGTGTCAGCGTCGATCGCAAAAAGGAGGAACAGGGATGCAAAATCGGAGACCGGCGCAGGCTCGGGTCGTCGGCATCGAGGCCCCCGAACGACCCGTTTGGGCGCTCGGAATGATCGTCGGCGTCGCTGTGCTCGTCTTTTTCCACGCCACGGCCGCAGCGGCGCAAACCGGGGCGCGCGCGGAAATTCTCAAAGAGGGCCAGGACGAGTTCGTTGAGAATTGCGTCGCATGTCACGGTGCGGATGCGACTGGACAGGGCGACCTCGGCCAGAAACTCATCAAGCGCCCGCGTGACCTCACGCTGATCGCACGCAACAATGGCGGGAAGTTCCCGTTCTGGCGGGTATTTGAGATCATCGCCGGAGAAAAACCCGTCGAAGGTCACGACACGATGCACATGCCCGAATACATCCAGCGTATGCGTCGCGATGACTTCAAGCCTGGTTATCACCAGGCGCATGTGCGAGTGTTGCTCTTGACCCACTATCTAGAGAACATCCAGAAGGAGTGATGTGCCGCTTCAACGCGAGGGCAAAGCGGCTGCAATAACCAGGTTTGCCAAAGGCGGCGCGAAATGCGAGCAAAGCCCGTGATCGTCGTCGGTCACGCCGCGCTCGATCATGTCTATCAGATCGAAGCGTTCCCGCAGCGGCCGACGAAGTTGACGGCAAAAACGCATGTCATGTCAGGCGGCGGCATGGCGGCGAATGCTGCCGCCGCGATTGCGCGTCTCGGCGGCGGGGCCATTCTGTGGGCGCGCGTCGGGGACGATACGGCGGGTCATTACATCATTGACGAGTTGGTGGCGTCAGGTGTCGATACGCGTGACGTGCGCCGCATTGCGACATCGCGTTCGCCAACCTCCGTCGTGATCGTGGATTTGCAGGGTGAACGCCTAATCATCAGCGAAGATGACCACGACTTGCCGCGGACTGCAGACTGGCTGCCCTTGGAGCGGATCGCACTGGCCGGAGCTTTGCTGAGCGACCTGACGTGGCTGGAAGGTACGATGCGAGCATTCGAACACGCTCGCGCACACGGAGTGCCCACACTCCTTGATGTCGATCTGGGCAGCGGGCCCTTGCTCCCAATGGCACTTCCTCTGACGGACTATGCGATTTTCTCGGCTCCTGCGTTCGCGCAATTCATCACCGGGGCTACGACCGAAGAGCGAATTCAATTCTTACTCGAGTCCGGCGCCCAACATGCCGGCGTGACGCTTGGGGCCAAAGGTTACGTCTGGGCCAATCGTGCAGGAGAATGTGGCGAGGTTCCAGCCCACCAAGTGAGCGTTGTGGACACGACTGGCGCCGGTGATGCGTTTCATGGCGCCTTCGCCCTCGGTCTTGCCGCAGGGCTTTCCGATCCATCATGTGCCCAACTTGCGACTGCGGTCGCAGGGCTCAGTTGTCGCGGGCTTGGGGCACGCTCTGCTTTGCCCGACGCAGCTGAAGTCGCGTCCGTGCTGGACGGCACGAAGGCGGAGGAAATTCTCGCCGTGCTGGCGCAACAATGACCTGAATCAACACTGCCGCAGGATTGGGCGGATATCCGTTGCGAACGGGCGGGCCACACTTTCCACGATGAACGGCCGGCGCAATCGACGGACGGGCAAGCGGTCATGAACAGTTCTGGCGCGAGGTTTTGTGCATCTGCGGCGCTCATGATGAGCGTCGTCAGTATCGCCTTGATGTCGTGTTGTCTGACCGTTCGTGCAGATGAGGTGGGCAAAGGGCGACGCCTGGCGGAACGGCTGTGCGCCGATTGCCACATGAACGAAGGCCAAGGCGAAAAGTCCGGCCCGCTCGGAATTCCATCATTTGCCGCCGTTGCAAACCGGCCCAATCAAACCCTCGACGGGGTGATCGCGTGGTTGCAGTCCGTTCCACCCATGATGCCCAATCATCGGCTGTCGCAGGATGAGATGTACGCGCTCGCGGCCTACGTGCTATCGCTGCGCGAGACGCCATGAGAGCGTGGTTCTCCAGCGGGCGTCGACATTCCGCAACAACCGGCAGACGGCAGCCATGCGTCTTGCGACCTTCAACTTGGAAAGCCTCGACGAGGCACCCAAATCAGAAGTTCCGCTCAAGGAACGGATCGCTGTCCTCAGACCCCAGATCGAGCGTATGTGTGCCGACATCTTGTGTCTGCAGGAAGTGAATGCACAGCGCCGCGGTGGTCAATCGCATCGGACGTTCGACGCTCTCGACCAACTTCTCGACGGCACCACATATGCGCGGTTTCATCGCGCGCACAGCTTGGCTGGCGACCATGATGGCCCGGCCGATGTGCATAACCTCGTCACGCTCTCGCGGTGGCCAATTTGTAGCGTGCGCCAGATCCGTCATGCCTTTGTGCCGCCGTTGGCCTATCGGAGCCTGACCGCGCACCCCGCCAGTCAAGAACCGCAGGACATCAGTTTCGAGCGTCCAATTCTCGCCTGCGACATCGAAGTTGCGGATGGCCTTTCGATTATGATCGTCAACGTCCATCTGCGTGCCCCGCTAGCCGTACCGATTCGAGGGCAAAAACTTGCTCCGTTCGTATGGCGCTCGGCGTCGGCATGGGCGGAGGGCTACGCGCTGGCTGCCTGGAAACGATCGGCACAAGCGCTCGAAGTCCGTCTTTTCGTCGATGACGTGCTCGATACCGACCCCAACGCGCGGATCATCGTTGCTGGCGATTTCAACGCGGAGGATCATGAAACGCCAATGAAGATCTTGCTCGCGGCTGAGGAAGATACCGGCAATGGCCTGTTGGCTACGCGTTCTCTGGTGATGCTCGACCGCTCACTTGCTGGCGACCGCCGCTTCAGTACGCTCCATCATGGCCGTCCGCAAATGCTCGATCATATTCTCATCTCGCGCTCCCTGCTTGCCGCCTATCGCGGCCTCGAGGTGCACAACGAAACATTGGGCGACGAACTCGTCGGATTTGGGCGCATCCGTCCGTTGACGAGTTCGTATCACGCGCCGGTCATCGCGAGGTTCGAATTGTCGCCCTTGGAGGCATGATCTTATCGTCCGCCGCATGTTCCCTGCGGAACAGCGCATCAACGGACGTTGGATCAGATTTGCGATACTCGGCTAGAGAGTGCGTCACGCCCCGCCCATCCCGTGGTGCGCTGACGCACATCGATCCCCGCTTCGCCCAGCGTGGCGGTCATCCTGCCGGCTGTCTGTTAGAATCATCTAGGGAGGTCGCACATGCGACGGCTCACGACGATGCTTTACGT
Organism: Pseudomonadota bacterium; assembly: GCA_021813195.1. The sequence continues at coordinate 17,539 of JAKALI010000001.1, read as the reverse complement.
TGCCGCGCTGGCCAGTAGCGCGCACATGGCGGTGCGACCCGCATCTGCCAAGGAGATCGGCACCACGGTGGCGGTATCGAATATCGTTACGGCGCAACTCTCGACGGAACGACGCAATCTGGCCCTCGGCGATGGTGTGCGCCAGAACGAACTGATTGAATCCGAGCGCGACGCGCGCAGTGAATTCCGTCTTGCCGACGATACCAAGCTTGCGCTCGGTCCTGGTGCGCGCATGGTACTCGACCGCTTCGTTTATGATCCTGACAAGAAGAGCGGAAATATCGCTATCGATCTCGTCAAAGGCGCATTTCGATTCATGACGGGCGTCGCATCCAAGCCGAGCTATGTGGTGCGCGTACCGTCGGCCTCGATTACAGTACGCGGCACGGTGTTCGACGTCTTCGTCCAGGACAATGGCCAATCTTGGGTTTTGCTCCATGAGGGCGGCGTCAAGGTCTGCAATCCTCGCGGAACGTGTCGCGTGCTGGATGAGCCAGGTAAGATCATCCTCGTCAACGACGAGGGCGATATCGGTGTGCCGGTGCGGTGGGCGGGTCTCAACGGCCTGCAGGGTTTCGACTTCGACACGGCCTTTCCGTTCGTCGCCAGGCCTCCATCGATCGATCCCAGCCCAAACTTCACGCGCGAGGCGTTGCTTCAAGACACGCCGACCGATGCCAAACGCAAGCGCGCCGCCCGCAAAGCGGAACATCAAACCAATGCGGCGAAAACGACCCGCTCGTCCATAAAAACGGGCGAAAGTTCCAATCCGCCCCGGTTCGCAAAGGTGTCGCAACCAGCGCGTCACGCCGAACTCGAACGTATGCCGCCGAACAAAATCAAATGGCCCAAGCGGGACAAAGGCCGTATCGATCGCACAGATTCAAGTCCCAATCTGGCAACTGCAAAACCACCGCGCCTCAAGGCACCCGAGCGTGACGGTGCGGACCTCAAGGTGAAGGGGCAAGACTGGAAGCGTTTTGCCGAGGACACCGCCGCCATCTGGATTGAACGGGTCCGCCAGCGTCGTAACCGGACAGATGCGAATGATGACGTGACGCCTGGCACGATCCCGAAAATGCCCAAGCTCAACTCGCGAAATAGGCTGAGTAAGGCGGATTGAAAAGCACCTTTGGGACCAAAGCGTCGAAGGACGCGATTGAGAGCGCAAAATGGCGGCGTGTGAAGAGCACGCCGCCCTTAGCCTGCAAGCATGGCAAGCCAATCGTCTTCGCTCAGCACCGTGACGCCCAGCTCGCGGGCCTTGGCGAGCTTCGAGCCCGCGTCGGCGCCCGCGATGACGTAGTCCGTCTTCTTGGACACCGACCCTGCGACCTTGGCTCCGAGGCGTTCGGCCTGCGCCTTCGCTTCCTGGCGCGACAGCTTCTCGAGTGCGCCCGTGAAGACCACGGTCTTGCCAGCGATAGGAGAGTGAGCCGCCACACGTTCAGCCGGCAGGACGCGCACTTCTTTGAGGAGTGCTGCTAGTGCATCCGTGTTGTGAGGTTCGGAAAAAAAGTCGATGAGAGCGTCGATGACGGTCTCGCCGATGCCATCAATGGCGTCGATTTCAGCATAAGCATCGCTGTTTTTGCCGCCGATAACGGCTGCTTGGACGGCCTTCTGAAAAGCCTCAAATGTGCCGAAGGCTCGCGCCAGATCTTTTGCCGTTTGTTCCCCGACGTAGCGAATACCAAGTGCGTAGAGGAAACGCTCCAGCGCAATTTCGCGCCGTTCGTTAATGGCGGCGAACAATTTCTCAACCGAGCGCGCGCCAAAGCCTTTGCGCTGTGCGAGTGGCGTGTCGCTTGTCGCATCGCGGCGCTGCAACGTGAAAATGTCGGCGGGCGAGCGGATTAAGCCGTCATCGAAAAACAATTCGATCTTTTCCGCTCCAAGCCCTTCGATATCGAAGGCGAGTCGGGACACAAAATGCTTGAGGCGCTCTTTGGCCTGGGCCGGGCAAACGAGACCTCCGGTGCAGCGGCGAACGACACCGGTCTCGCCGCCTTCCTCATCACGCTCGCGCACGGCATGGCTTCCGCACACGGGGCACGTGTGGGGCATTTCGAACGGCTTCGCGCCCGCGGGCCGCTTTGCCAGGACGACGGAGACGACTTGCGGTATGACATCGCCGGCGCGCTGGACCACCACCGTATCGCCGACGCGGATGTCCTTGCGGGCAATTTCATCCTCGTTATGAAGCGTGGCGTTCGATACGACCACGCCACCCACCGTTATGGGGGCCAGCTTGGCAACTGGGGTGAGCGCACCGGTTCGGCCGACCTGGATTTCGATGGCCTGCAGGACGGTTGTCGCCTGCTCGGCGGGGAACTTGTGTGCGATCGCCCAGCGGGGGGAACGGGCAACGAAGCCCAGCCGTTCGCGGTAGGAAAGGCTGTTGACCTTATAGACGACGCCGTCGATGTCATAGCCGAGACTTGCACGTCGATCAGCCATCTCGTGATAAAACGCGAGTAGCTCGTCCACGTTCCGGCATAGGCGGGTTAAGGGATTGACCGGCAGCCCCCAGCCTTCCAGCGCGGCGAGCACACCGTGCTGCGTAGCCGCGGGGAGTTCCGTCATCTCGCCCCAGGCGTACGCAAAGAAGCGCAAGGGGCGGCTGGCCGTAACGTGAGCATCGAGTTGACGCAAAGAGCCAGCGGCGGCGTTGCGCGGATTGGCGAAAACTTTGGCTCCAGCCGCGGCCTGCTGCGCGTTGAGTTTTTGAAAATCCTCATGAGAGATGTAAATTTCGCCACGCACTTCGACCACGGTTGGAACGTTCTGGCCGATGAGGGTATGTGGGATGTCCCGTATCGTACGGACGTTATCGGTGACCCGCTCGCCCTCCGCACCATCGCCGCGGGTGGCCGCTTCAACAAGGATGCCCCGCTCGTAGCGAATTGAAATCGATAACCCGTCGATTTTCGGTTCTGCGGTGAAAATAAGTGTGGCGTCGCCGTCGAGACCCAGAAATCGCTTCACGCGCGATACGAAGTCCAACACGTCCTCATCGCTGAACGCATTCGCCAGAGAGAGCATGGGCACGCGATGGCGAACTTTTCCGAAACCGTCGGCAACAGCCGCTCCGATCCGTTTGGACGGACTGTCGGCGCGTACGAGGGTCGGAAAGCGGGCCTCGATTGCTGTGTTTCGCTGGCGAAGCGCGTCATAGTCGGCGTCCGAAATTTCGGGCGCATCCGCCTGATAGTAGAGCGCATCGTGATGGGCAATTTCAGCAGCGAGGCGCGCGAGCTCAGCTGCGGCCTCAGCCTCAGTCAGGTCTGCGACGGGCTTTTTCGCGCAGTCGAGCGGAATGACGTCAACGCTCAGCAAATCCGGTTTTTCAGCCCGGGCCGCCGAGCGAGAATTTGGGGAGGTTCTTCCAGGCTTTGGAGATCCACGAGTCCCCGTCTTCGCGCGGGGCGAGCCCGTCCGACTGGAGGAGCGCGTAGGCATCTTTGTACCATTTGGAGTTGGGGAAGTTATGCCCGAGTACCGCCGCGGCGGTCTGTGCTTCTTCCTTGATGCCGAGCGCCATGTAGCACTCGGTTAAACGCATGAGTGCCTCTTCGACGTGCGCCGTCGTTTGATACTCGGACACGACGGTCTTGAAACGGTTGATGGCGCCGATGAAATTCTTGCGCTTCAGATAGTAACGCCCAACTTCCATTTCAGATGCTGCCAACGTGTCTTCGGCCACGCGGATGCGGTTTTCAGCCTGCGCAGCGTAAGAGCTGTCGGGATAGCGTGTCTTGATGATGCGCAATTGCTCGAGCGCCTTGCGCGTGGCCTGCTGGTCGCGATTGGGACCCTTCATTTCATCGAAGTACGCCGAGGCGATGATGTGGTGCGCAAAGGGCGCATCCTTCGTTCCAGGATGCATGACCGTGTAGCGCTCAGCGGAAGCGATCGCTTCGGGCGTCTTGCCGGCCTTATAGTAGGCGTAGGCGGCCAGCACGATTGCGCGACGAGCTTCGGGCGAATAGGGATGCGAACGATCGAGATCCTCGAATTTCCGCGCGGCATCCTCGAAACGTCCCCGCGACATCAGGTTATCGGCGTCCGCGTACATTTTCTCCGGCGGATCGGTATTGATGGCGCTCGTTTCGACGGATGAGGCGCACCCGGACAGAAGCGCGGCGAGCAAAACCGCCCCAGCGAATACGGCAGAACTCCGGCGAGGGTGTTGATGGCTACGACTGCGCATCCGTGCGATCATCCTCAGACCCTAGAGGGCAACTGACTAAACCAGCTGGCCGCCCCGTCGACTTGCGCCGGTTTTGTGTCCCGCGCCACTTCGGCGAGGCACAAATGACCGAAGCGCACTTTCGCGTGGACGTCACCGGCGATGAGATGGCCCGCCACGTTGACGACTAGCACATCGATCTCCGCACACCAAATGGGCAAACGCTTTGATCTCCAACTCCATACAGATTCTTGGGTGGAGTTCAAAATCGAAGAGGTCGGATATGTCGTAAATAAGGTGGATCTGGGGCTCTGTCGCGCGCATCGAGCCGGGCTCATAACCACCCGCTTCTCGCCGCCAGATCATTGCTGCGACGTCGGCCTGGACCGCAATGATTAGCCTCTGCTACTCGCCGACGGCGGCCATCGCTGGGGAGGCGCCAAAGGCCCATGGCGCGACCTCTCGAACACGAGGTGCCTGTATGACCGTCCACGCAGAGGCATCGGACAACAGCGCCTTGACGACGAGCGAATTGAGCCGGTGTCCGCCACGGACGGAACGATAGGAACCAAGAATGGGATAACCGGCCAGTGAAAGATCGCCGACAGCGTCTAGCATTTTATGCCGCACGAATTCGAGGGGGTCGCGCAAGCCATCACGGTTCATGATGCGACCATCGCCAATGGCGATCGTGTTGTTGAGATTGGCGCCGAGTGCCAGACCAGCTTTCCACAATCGCTCGACATCCGACATGAAACCAAATGTTCGGGCACGGGATAGTTCATTGCGAAATACGCCGGGGCTCATTTCGAACGCCAGACGCTGTTTGCCGATGAGCGGGGTGTCGAACTCAATCTCGACGTCGAGATGGAAGCCGGAATGTGGAACAAGTTCGCCCCAGCAGGCGCCGTCTTCGACACGGATGGGCTTCAAGACCTTGATGAAACGGCGGGGGGCTGAAAGCTCGATGAGCCCGATCTCGTCTATGGCTTCAACGAACGGCGCCGAGCTGCCGTCCATGATGGGAACTTCTTTGCTGTCGATCTCAATGATGCAGTTATCAACACTGAGGCCGCGCAGCGCGGCGAGGAGATGTTCAACTGTCGATACCGTCACCCCTGTCTCGTCGCCAATGACCGTGCATAGGGTGAGATTTTTGACGTTGTCCACGTGCGCGGGGATTTCGCTGACGATGCGACCGCGGCGGGTAACGATGAAGAGAAGCCCAGTGTCGGCTTCGGCAGGATGCAGGATTACGGAAACTGGTGCACCGCTATGGACCCCGGTGCCTTTCAACTCGATCTCGCGGGCGATCGTCGTTTGTCGCGCGCCGATAAATCGATTCGACATTCTGCGCCGTCCCTCATTCCCAGGCAGACTTCGGACGCTCCCGTCCAAAGATCTACCCCCCCTGATCGTTCATCTCCTGTCGCGTGTCCCAAGCCCGTGATGCTCTTGCCGGCGATCTGATGGGCCCTCACTCGGAGGACGTTGCGACACAGTTGAAGATCATTTCCGCAGCGACGATAACCCCCACCCCGTGGGTCGACAAATCACGCTTTCTTACGTTGTGTTACGCTTGTTCGAAACACCCTTGGAGCGAAGTGGACGAGCAGCCTTGCACACGAAAATTTCAACGACGTGACTTGCCAAAAAAGGCCGGTAAATCGGCATTTTCTGAGCGTTCGGCATGGTTGCCATAGTGACGCGGATCATCGTCGCGCGGATGCTGTCTGCCGGGGGCTGAGGTGCCCCTTGGGCTCTCGGTATATTGAACCGACACGTGCGGGCCGGTTCCGGATGCTGGCGAATCACTTTCGGCGCGTTTGCGACCGGTAAGGCGATCAAAAAAGCCCCGCTTGCGTGGCTCGCTCCGGGATTGGGCGGGCGGGCGGTGCGCGGCCGATGGTGGCTGGACGTGGTGTTCCATCTTGGCGTGGTATTCCCGCTGCGCGACAACCGGAAAATCCTCCAGTTCCGGCATGCGGCGCGGGGGGCGGCGGACGTCTGCTGGCGGTGCGGGCGTGAAGACGTCTGCCTCAAAACCCTGCGGTGTCGATGGGGCGCCGGTCGCGGGAGGCGCATACTCCGGCTGGACGAGCGAGCCCGGCACTCGTTCCTCGATTTCAATTTCATCGGGCCCATACCAGCTTGGCAGCGCCGCGTGGGCGCGCTGATCGTGCGAGGCTTGGGCCAAGGGCGCTGCCGGCTCAGCCGGCTGGGCCACCTCGGGTGTGGGCTGCACGAACTCGTGCGCCTGCAGCACCGAGGCCATCTTTTGGATGGACTGGTCCGCTTCGCTAGCATGCGGTCCGCGAGAGGGTGGAGCGGGAACGGGGGGTGGCGTGGAAGCGGCGGGCGGGCGTGCCTCGGCCGGACCCTGCGATCCGACAGATGCTGCGAGGCGCTGCATGCCGGAGGCTACGATGGAAACGCGGACGCGGTCGCCCATGCTCTCGTCGAAGGTCGCACCAACGATGATGTTGGCTTCGGGGTCGACTTCTTGGCGCACGCGCGTGGCGGCCGCATCGACTTCGTAGAGCGTGAGGTTCGACCCGCCCGTGATTGAGAGCAGAAGACCCTTGGCACCATTGAGGCTGACGTCGTCGAGCAAGGGGTTCGCGATGGCTTCCTCAGCCGCAATGATCGCGCGATGCTCGCCGGTTGCCTCGCCGGTGCCCATCATGGCGGTGCCCATGCCCGACATCACGGTGCGGACGTCCGCGAAGTCGAGGTTGATCAGTCCCTCCTTAACGATCAGGTCGACAACGCAGGCGACGCCTGAATAGAGCACTTGATCAGCCAGCACGAAGGCTTCCGCAAAGGTCGTGCGCTCGCTGGCGATCCGGAACAGATTCTGGTTCGGGATAACGATCAGGGTATCGACATGCTGTCGCAACTCGGCGATCCCGGCTTCCGCGATCCGGGCGCGGCGCGCGCCCTCGAATTGGAAGGGTTTGGTGACGACAGCAACGGTGAGTATCCCCAATTCCCGTGCCGTCCGTGCGATAACAGCCGCCGCACCGGTGCCTGTTCCCCCGCCCATCCCCGCAGCGATGAAGACCATGTGCGAGCCCGCTATGACGGAACGAATGTCCTCCAGCGCTTCCTCGGCGGCTGCTTGACCGATCTCGGGTCGTGATCCGGCACCGAGACCTTCGGTCAACCGTGTCCCGAGCTGGACTTTGTATTCGGCGTGTGAGGCTGCCAGCGATTGAGCGTCCGTGTTGGCGACAACGAAATCGACTCCCGTCAGGTTAGCGTCGATCATGTTGTTCACGGCGTTACAGCCTGCTCCGCCGACCCCGATCACGGTAATCCGGGGTCTCAGCTCCATCACGTTCGGTGGCGCTGGTTTGGTCATGCTTGCCCTCGATTTGGTATTGCAGACACGGACGCAGCACACCTTACCGTCGCGACTGGGATGCGAGCTCGTTCGTGCGGCCCGCAGCCTCAAAAACCTTCCTTCAGCCACTGCCCGACGCGGCCGAAATAGCCGTGCCGTGTTTCCGGGTCCCGGTGGGCATGCGGGGACAGCGGAACACTTTGAGCGCGAGCCTCCAACAGACCGACAACACCCGAAAATCCGGCCTGACACATTAGCGGCGGCAGCCCAGAAATTCGGCGCGGCTTGCCGTCTCGTACGGGTTGACGGAAGACGCTTTCGGCATAGGCCACCAACCCTGGGATCTGTGACGAACCCCCCGTAATGATGAGCCCTCCCGGACCTGTGTCGGCCAGCCCCGCATTTGCGAGTCTGTCGCGCACCTCATCCAGAATTGCGGCGACGCGCGCCTGGATGATCCGGGCCAGATCAGCCTTGGTCGCCCGGCTCACGTCGTCGACTTCTCGCTGCACACTGGCGTACGAAAAGACGTCGTGTCCGTTCGATAGCGCATTGAGTAGTGTGCCATAAACCGTTTTGATTCGCTCTGCTTCTTCTAGTGGCGTCTGCAACACGCATGCAATGTCGCGCGTGATCCGGCTTCCACCGGAGGCGATCTGGTCAACAAATACATGCTGGCCGTTGCGCAGCACCGAAATTCCCGTCACGTCGGCTCCGATGTCGAGGACAGTCACCCCGGCGCCGCGCTCCTCGTTCGCCGTAACGGCCAACGCGCTGGCGAGCGGTGCTGCAAGGATCTGACCGGGCTTCAGGTAGCAGCGTTCAATGACATGCGTGAGATTGGTCAGCGCTGCGGGTTCGCACGTGACGGCGTGGAAGTCGCATGCCAAACGAGATGCTCGCACGCCGACCGGATCGGCCGGCGCACTGGCGCCGTCAAGAGCGAGGCCGAGAGCGGACAGATGGATGATGCAATGGCCCGAGCCTGCGGCATGATGCCGGGCGGCATCGTGAAGACGGGCAAGATGGTTCTGCGAGACGATCCCGTCGCTCACCGCTGCCCGCACTTGAAAGGCCAGTGAGCGCATCCGGCCGCCACTCACGCTGACGTCGATCGTATCCAAGCGGCAGCCGGACATCGCCTCCGCCTCAGCGATGACCGAGCGTATGGTATCCTCTGCCAACGCCAGGTCGACGATGGCTCCAGATCTCACGCCCTGCGAGGGCCGTTGCGCGACCCCGACAATTCGAACTGGTCGCCCGCGCTCTGTCAGCGCCAGCAGACAGACGGTCTTATACGAGCCGACGTCGATCGCGCCGACGATGCCCGGGTGGTCACGGGGGTGTCTTAGTGCTGCGCTCATGGCCGAGCCCCCGTTGCACCAACAGCGGAACGCACCGCGATGCGCCCGTCAGATCTCAGATCCAAAATAACAGGGGTGGGTGACGCCAGCAGCCCAGCAAGACCATGCTCGTTGAGACGCGCCAGAGCCGCAAGTTCACCATTAGCCGGTAAGTGGATGAGGCTTGAGTCCCGCATGTGGAGTGTCCAACGTCGTCCGGACACCCGCTCCGCTAAGCGCATCTTTGCCAGCAGGGGCTCGCTGCGCGCCAGCGCCGCGAACAGTGCAGCAGCCTCTGTTGGAGCACCTTCGCCCGCAATCCGTGGCAGATCGAGCTCGGCTCCGCGCGCGACGGGACTGAGAACGCCCCCTGCTTCGTCGGTGAGAAAGGCAGACGATCCACGCTCCCACACGAATGCCGGTTTGCGTTCTTCAATCCGCACCGCAAGTTGGTTCGGCCAGATCCGCGTCACTTCGGCAGATTTGACCCACGGCAGTTTGGCTAGCCGCTCGCGGAATGTGTCCGGATCGAAGGACGCGAGACTGCGCACATGGTCGAGATCCAGCGCGGCGAAAATTTCGCTGTCGGCTGTATTTCCGTGGCCCGTCAGCGAAACTTGCTCGATCCCGAAGCCGAGGGCGCTCGCAATTTCATCCCGGTCGGGAAAAAAGTCGCTGGACCGCCAGCAAGCAAATGCTGCGCCGACGATCACCGCGCTCGTGAGGATCGCGATCGCGCGTCGTCCTCTGCGAGACGGGAGCGCTCGATTGGCGCGCGGGTCACGGGCAAGCAAAGCGTGAGGCCTGCCGTCGGCAACTAACGTCGCAAGTTCGGATCGGTCAGCGATATAGGAGGGCCGCGCCGCTGCCGCCGCGTCCGGAGAGGTCCTCATCCATGTGCCGACCTCGGGCAACTCGCGTCCTCTGTGATCCATCTGACGAGTTCGCCAAAGCTCCAGCCCGCGTACTGGGCCAGTTCCGGCACGAGCGACGTGCCCGTCATGCCCGGCTGGGTGTTGACCTCCAGGCAAATCAGTTCGCCGCCCCCTCCAGCCGTATCGTCGTAACGGAAATCCGCGCGCGACACGCCCTGGCAGCCGAGCGCCTGATGCGCCAGCAACGTGTATTTCCGGACCAATTGGTAAACATCCGGTAAAATCTTGGCCGGGAGGTCGTGCACAGAACCGCCGGGAGCGTATTTGGCCTCGTAATCATAAAAGGTAAGACCATCCTTGGGACGGATCTCGATGACATCGGTCACGAACGAGCCAATGACGGCGCAGGTCAGTTCGCGTCCGGGGATGAAACGTTCCACCATCACGGTTTCGTCGGCTGCGCCACCGGCCAAGATCAAGTCATGCACGTCGACCATCTCAGGCCGAATAATGAGCACGCCGACACTCGAACCCTCATCGACCGGCTTGACGACATAGGGTGGCGGCAACAGATGCCCATTGGCCGCTTCGCTTCGCGTCGCGACCCGTGATTGAGCGACGGGCACGCCCGCCGCCCGCAGGACCGCCTTGGCGCGTTCCTTGTGCATGGCGAGTGCTGAGGCGAGAACGCCAGAATGGGTATAGGGCAATCCCAGACATTCGAGCAAACCCTGCACGCAACCATCCTCGCCAAAGCGCCCATGCAGAGCATTGAAGCAGACGTCGGGACGCAACTGGTCAAGATGGCTTGCTAGATCGCGCCCCACATCGATGCGGCTGACGCGATAGCCTTCCCCTTCAAGCGCGCTGGCAACGGCTGATCCCGATTTCAGGCTGATTTCGCGTTCTGCGGACCACCCGCCCATGAGCACGGCGACATGGTTCCGGGTGCGGGGTGGTACGGCCGGCAACGTCATGCCGAGGGCTCCATTCGTACGAGTGCTTCACCCGTCGCATGCCCCGCTTCGGGCCGGCCGAGCCGAATGATTTCCCACTCGAGCTCAATACCCGAGGTTGCTTTCACCCGTGCACGCACAGTTTCGCCCAAACGCTCGACATCTTCGGCGCGAGCATTCTGGTCGTTGATGAGGAAGTTGCAGTGCATCTCGGATACCTTAGCGCCGCCGATGCGCAAGCCCCGGCAGCCAGCGGCGTCGACAAGCTTCCAGGCGCTGTGACCGGGTGGATTTTTGAATGTGGAGCCCCCCGTACGCTCGCGGATCGGCTGGTTCGCTTCCCGGTATTGCGCAACCTCGTCCATTTCCTCGGCGATGGCATCGGGATCGCCGGGAGGCCCCTCGAACGTGGCGAATGTGAAGATCCAATCTTCCGGTACACCACAGTGCCGATAGGTGAAACCCATGTCGGCGCGTGCGAGTTCGTGGATGTTGCCATGACGATCGACGGCACGGGCTGCCACCAGCGCATCTTTGGTCTCGCGACCATGGGCCCCCGCATTCATGCGCAAGGCACCCCCTATCGAGCCCGGGATGCCGCGATAGAACGACAAGCCGGCGATGCCAGCCTCGGCGGCGGCGCGCGCGACTTTTACGTCGGGCACGGCCGTGCCGGCGGTCAGGCGATGACCATCGATAACGATCGTGCCAAAGCCGCGTCCAAGTCGTATGACGGTACCCTCCACGCCCCCGTCGCGCACCAGCAAGTTGGAGCCAAGGCCGATGACGTGGATGGGCAGATCGCGTCCGACATTTTTGAGAAAATAGGCTAAGTCTGCTTCGTCTGCGGGCGTGAACAGCACTTGTGCGGGGCCGCCGACGCGAAACCATGTGATTTCCGATAGCAATGCATTAGCGCTCAAACGGCCGCGCAGCTCCGGCATTCGGGCAGCGAGGTCAGCCGTGATGTCGGGAAATATCATGGGTGGCGGTTCACGCGCGGCTGCAGGTTTCTATTCGGCAGCTTCTTGAGCCAGCCACGACGGCATGGCCTGCGCCCACTCGGTCGACGTGCCAGCGCCCAGCACGACGACCATGTCGCCGGGGCGCGCGTAGCGCCTCAGCAGCGGCACGACGTCCATCGGATGATCGACGGATGTGGCGGCGCGCTGGCCGATCGCGCGAATACCATCGGCGAGCGCATGGTGAGTGATGCCGTCGATGGGCGGCTCACCGGCCGTGTAGAGTGGACCGACGATCACGCTGTCGGCCTCGGTAAAGCAGCGGCAGAACGCATCAAATAGATCGCGCACGCGCGTATAGCGGTGCGGTTCTGCAATCGCAATGACGCGGCCCGTGGTGCCGGCTCGCGCCGCCCGCAAGACTGCTGCAATTTCTGTCGGGTGATGGGCATAATCGTCGAAAATGGCAATGCCGTTCCACACGCCGGTGGGCTGGAAACGCCGCTTGACGCCAGAGAAGCCGGCAAGTCCTGCTTCGATGACGGAATCAGCGATTCCCGCGTGTCCAGCAACAGCAATTGCAGCGAGGGCGTTCAAGGCATTGTGCTGACCAGGCTGCGCGACCCTCCAGCCGCGCAGTGACCGCCCCCCGCCTGCAACCCGTGAAGACAATTCGGCATCGAAAATGGTGGTGAACCCCTCCTGGCGGAATGCTGTCAGCCGCAGGTCTGCGTCAGCTGATTGCCCGTAGGTCACGAGCCGTCGCCCGTCCCGCCGCAATCCAAGACGCTCGATCATGGCGCGCACGACAGGGTGATCGATGCATGCGACGGCAAGGCCATAGAACGGGATATTACGCAGGAACGCCTCGTATTCCCGATGCATGTTCTCCACGGATCCGAAATAATCAAGATGCTCGGGATCGATATTGGTCACCACGCCGATCTGGGTCGGCAGGCGAACAAACGTGCCATCGCTTTCGTCGGCCTCCACAATCATCCAGTCGCCTTGTCCCAGGCGCGCATTCGAGCCCCAGGCATTGATGATGCCGCCCGTGATGACGGTCGGATCAATACCGGCCTGTTCAAAGATGCTCGCAATAAGAGACGTCGTGGTCGTTTTGCCGTGGGTACCCGTCACAGAGACGGTTGCGTACAAACGCATGAGTTCTGCAAGCATCTCCGCGCGCCGGATGATCGGTAAGCCCTTTTGACGGGCGGCCTCGAGTTCCGGGTTGCCCGATTTGACGGCGGTCGAGACCACGACATTGCGCGCGCCCACGAGATTGATGGCGTCGTGGCCAACGAAGACGCGCACGCCCTTCGCCCTCAGCCGGCGCACGTTGGCCGAGTCCTTCTGATCGCTGCCTTGAACGGCGAAACCCTTCGCAAGCAGGATTTCAGCGATCGCGCTCATGCCGATGCCGCCGATACCGACAATGTGGAACGCTCCTGCGTCGTGGGGAATTTGCATGGCGTCTCCCGTTGCGGGCCCTGCGAGGGACCAAAGTCATGGACGAGGTGCCGACCATCCTGCTGACGGACGGACCGGTCTTGAGATGTGACGCTCAGCCCGCTTAGAACGGGTGACCGTGCCCGGCGCAGTCCTCGACCAGATCCGCCAAGCGCACGACGGCGTCGACGTGGCCTTGCGATTTCGCCGCCTTCGCCGCCTCCTGCAATCTGGCCGGATCAGCGATGAGACGCGACAGCTCGACGGCCAATCGCTCGGGATCGAGCGCCTTCTGTTCGATACACCAAGCCCCACCCGATTCGGCAAGCGAGGTAGCATTCTGGAGCTGATCATTGTCAAGGGAATGCGGCAGCGGTACGAGGATGGCCGGCCGCCCGATGGCGGTCAGTTCGGCGATGGTTGAGGCGCCCGCGCGCGCCACAATCAAATGGCTGGAGGCCATCCGCTGAGGTAAGTCCTTGAAGAACGGGGAAACTTCGGCGCGAGTTGCGAGTTTGTCATAAGCCGAGCTGACCCTGCCGACGTCTTCCTCGCGGGCCTGTTGGGTGATGAAGAGGCGCTGGCGCAGGCCCGATGGGAGCCGACCGATCGCGGGTGGCACGGCGTCGGAGAAAAAGCGGGCGCCCTGACTGCCGCCGAATACCAGCAGGCAGACCGGGCCATGGCTATCGAGCGCCGGGTAGGGCTGTGCGGCCGCTGTGATCACAGCGTCGCGGACCGGGTTGCCCGTGAAGCGAACCTTATCCTTGTGCGCCGGGGACAGCAGTTTGGTGTGTTCGAACGATGTTGCGATCCGGTCCACCCGTCCGGCCAGCATCCGATTGGCGCGGCCGAGCACGGCGTTTTGCTCGTGCAGCAATGTCGGAATACCGAGTTGCCGGGCGGCGAACAGCGGCGGAAACGTTGGATAGCCGCCGAAGCCCGCGACCGCCACGGGTTGCACGGAGCGCAGAATGCGACGGGCCTCCAGAATGCCGCGCATGAGAGTCGTGGTCGTGCGTGCGAGTGCAAGCGGCGAGCGTTTGGCAAGTGTGGCTGCGGGAACTTGATGCACGTGGCGCGCGGGAAAGTCCGTCCCGTAGCGATCGCCACGCATGTCGGTCATCAGATCGACGATGTATCCGCGCCGACCGAGTTCCTCAGCTAGAGCAAATGCGGGGAAGAGGTGCCCGCCCGTTCCACCCGCAGCGAGCACGACGCATTTTGGACTTTTCATTACCTTCCAAGCCTCTGCAGACGAACCCAAATTCATTTCGTGCATCGCGATCTGGCCGACCGCGGGTGCCGTGTACGCCAACTTGGCAGATTCTGCGCGACTGTGGCCAACGCTGGTTCAGGGGATCAGTTCGACTCGATGCCGCGTCATGGCCAGCAGCATACCGAGCGTAACCGAAACGGCCAGCATGGACGATCCGCCAGCAGACAGGAAGGGCAGCGTGATGCCTTTGGCGGGCAGGAGCCCTGCGTTGACGCCCATATTGATCAGGGCCTGCAAACCGAACACCAAGGCCAGCCCGATGATCGTCAACCGCACCCCTGGATCACGTACGCGCCCCGCGCGATAGAGCGCACGCAGCACGATGAAGCCGTACAGGAAAACGAGGACGAGGCAGGCCAGAACACCGTACTCTTCCGCGACGACCGCGAAAATGAAGTCGGTGTGGGCGTCGGGCAGGACGGTCTTGATCGTGCCTTCGCCCGGGCCGCGGCCGAAGAAACCGCCTTGGGCGAACGATTGCAGAGCCCGGTCGATCTGACTGTTGTCGCCGGGCATGGGATTGAGAAAGCGGTCGACGCGTGCGGTAACGTGGGGAAACGTGAGATAGGCCGTCACTAATCCGACTGCGCCCAGGGCGAGCACGGCGGCTGCGCGACCCAAAGGTTGGCCCGACACGATGAACATGGCGCCCCAGACCAAAGCAATGAGCAGGGTTTGGCCGACGTCGGGTTGCAGAACGAGAAGGGCTGCAACGGGAATGAAAAGGCCGATCGCTAAGATCAGGGCGGGCATGTCGGGGCGCTTTCGCGCCTCCACCAGCAGCCATGCGGAAATGACGACAAAGGCCGGCTTGAGAAACTCGGATGGCTGCACCGAGTGGCCCCCGATAAACAGCCATCGGCGAGCCCCGTTGATCTCGCGGCCCAGGAGATGAACCGCCAACAGCCCGACGATCGCGATGACGAGTAGTCCCAGCGCCACACGCCGCGTCTCACGGGGCGTCAAAAAGGATAAGGTCAGCATGAGCATCACGGCCAGCGCCGAGAATGCCATATGGCGCTCGACGAAGTGGTAGGGGCTTAAGCCCTTTTTCAGAGCAACGGCGGGGCTCGCGGCCAGCGAGAGCACCATGCCGATGGCGACCAGAATTAAGATCGCTGAGAGAAGCGCACGATCGACAGTAAACCACCAATCTGTCAAGCGGCTACGATCGGCGCGCGACAGAGTCATTGTGCCTCCCGCCGCGCGATCAGATTCTTGACGAGTGCCTTGAAATGCTCGCCGCGCTCTTCGAAATTGCGATACTGATCGAATGAGGCGCACGCTGGCGACAAGAGAACGACGCTATCGGGGCAGCCTGCCGCAAAGGCAGCCGCGCTCGCGCATTCCACGGCTACGTCCATGGTCCCGCAACGCTCGAAGGGCACGATGCCCGCGAGAGTAGAGGCAAAGGCCTCGCTTGCTTCGCCGATCAGATAAGCGTGCGTGATACGAGAGAAAAGTGGTCGCAGAGATTGAATTCCGCCGTCCTTGGCGCGTCCGCCTAGGATCAGGTAAATGGGTCCTGAAAAACTCTTGAGCGCCTTTTCGGTGCTCTCGGCGTTTGTCGCTTTGCTGTCGTTGATGAACAGGACGCCATCAAATGCAGCCACCTGTTCTAATCGGTGAGCAAGACCCGGATACGTCGCAAAGTGGGGAGCGATGTCGCTCACCCGAAGGCCTGCCGCCCGAACGGCAGCAAAGGCGGCCGCGGCGTTCTCGGCATTGTGGCGGCCGCGTAGCGAGGAGATGCCGGAAAGGGTCACGACGGGCGCGCCCATCTCGCAAATCGTGCTATCGATTGCCGTCACCGCCGCATCTTGCAGCGTCGATACGGTCACAATTTCCTGGCCTGCCTCCCTCCGCCGCGTGGCCGCCGCGCGGGTCCAGTCGTCGTCGACCACGATAACGGCGCGTGTGGCGCCCGCAATCAGCCGCTCTTTGACGCCTGCGTAGTTCTCGATCGTGCCGTGACGATCAAGGTGGTCGGGCGTGACGTTGAGGAGAACGCCCACCGTCGGATCGATCGTCGGGGCGAGATCGATTTGGAATGAAGAGCACTCGACCACGTAAATTCGCTCAGCCGTTAGCGGCTCGAGCGTCAGGATGGCACGGCCGATGTTGCCGCCGAGCTGGACGTCATGGCCAGCCTGTCGAAGAAGATGTGCAATCACTGCTGTCGTCGTCGACTTGCCGTTGGTGCCCGTGATGGCGATGAACTTCGCCTCGGGGCAGACCTTACGGCGCTCCCGGCAGAACAGCTCGATGTCGCCGATGACTTCGACACCGGCCGCATGCGCGCGCTCAACCGTCCAATGCGGTCTGGGGTGGGTGAGTGGCACGCCGGGGGCGAGCACCAGGGCGGAGACTTGCGACCAGTCGGCGCTTGCAAGATCGCCGATGGGAAGGCCCGCTTTCTCGGCGGCCAGCCGGCTGGCGGGACTATCGTCCCAGGCGACGACGTGCGCCCCGCCAGCAACGAGCGCCGCAGCGGTGGCGTTGCCCGAACTTCCCAATCCGAACACGGCAACACGACGCCCATGGAACGTGGTGATCGGTATCATCGCTTGCCCGCTCGCATGTGTACGCACGCAATGCGCGACCATCAGCGCAGTTTCAATGTCGCAAGTCCAATGAGGGCCAAGATCACGGAGATGATCCAGAAGCGCACAACGACCGTGCTCTCCTTCCAGCCCTTCTGCTCGAAGTGATGGTGCAGCGGCGCCATGCGGAAGACCCGCTTGCCCGTCAATTTGTAGGATGCGACCTGGATGATGACCGACAGCGTTTCCAGCACGAACAAGCCGCCCACAATGGCGAGCACGATTTCGTGCTTCGTCGCAACGGCAATCGCGCCCAATGCCCCGCCTAATGCTAGCGATCCCGTATCGCCCATAAAGATCATCGCAGGCGGTGCGTTGAACCAGAGAAACCCCAATCCCGCACCGATCAGGGCTCCACAAATAACAGCGAGCTCTGCCGTGCCCGCGACGTGGTGGATTTGCAGATATGTGGCGAATTTTTCGCTGCCGATGAGATAGGCGATAAGACCGAACGTCGCCGCCGCGATCATCACCGGCACGATTGCAAGACCGTCCAATCCATCCGTCAGGTTGACAGCGTTGCCCGCCCCC